>CBFCXB010000027.1:0-12141 GCA_965601905.1 uncultured bacterium
TCGGGGGCGTTTCCCATGATCGGTTCGAAAATCTCGAGGTTCCGCAGTGTCTCCCCATCCATGAAGAGGGTATCGGTGGGGATAAAAAGCTTGATTCCGGTAATGTGCTTTAGATCGCTCTGCCGTAGCTGCTTGACGTATTCGAGGAGAGATCCGGCGGCGGAGACGGCCAGTGGCCTCTCCTCGATGCCGAAGCAGTGGAGACTCTCGATACCGAAATGACTGCACAGCGTCTCGTGCGCCGCCGATAGACCGAACCGATACTGGTCGATCTCCCTGATCGAGCACGACGGATTGTTCGCTGTGATCAGCGACCCTGTCTCCCGTGAATCTTCGGGAATGAGCGCCTCGCGGATCGTGTAACCGCTGAGAAGATGTTCCATCGCCCGGACCGTACTCTCCCCGGCGGTGAATTCTCCCGTTGAAAGATCGAGGAACGCAAAACCGCACCGCTCGCCCCGTGAGAGAATGGAAGCGAGAAAATTATTTTCTTTTTCGATCAGGGTAGCCGCCGACAGGCTGGTGCCGGGTGTTATGATATCGGTTACGGCTCTCCGAACCATTCCCTTCGCCTCGGACGGCTTCTCCATCTGATCGCATACAACAACGGTACATCCCATATGAACAAGCTTCGCGATGTACATCTCCGCCGCATGTATCGGCACACCGGCGAGCGGGACGGGATTTTCCTTGTCCTTGTCGCGGGTCGTCAACACGATGCCCAGCAGGCGCGAAATGGTGGCGGCGTCCTCGTAGAATGTTTCGTAGAAATCACCGACTTGGAAGAACAACACGCCGTCCGGGTACCGGTCCTTGATCTCCCGGTATTGGCGCATCAGGGGTGTGTGCTTTGGTTTCATCTATTCAAATGGGAGTGGCTTGCTGAAGTAACCTGTTTCTTTCTGTATCCGGCTTGCCGCGCGTTCCGCCTCTCCTTTGTTTGGGAATCTTCCCGCCCTGACGCGGTACATGGTGCCCCCTTCACGTTCAACGCGCTCAAGGCGTACATCGTTCACGGAGCGACGAAGGTCATCTGCCAGGCGTATCGCGTTTTCCCGCTCGGTGAATGCACCGAACTGGAGCGTGTAACCGGTGGCGATCGTCGATCCGGGAGACGGTCCTTCATCGATCTCTCCATCACTGTCCGCCTCTCCACTAACGGCGGCATCGGACGTTTGGCCGCGACGTTCGATCATCTGTATCTTTTCGCGCGCTTTGGGCGCTTCCAGCGACTCTGGAAACTGCTGTATCACCGTTCGATACACCTCGAGCGCCTTGCGCCGTTCGCCCAGTATCTCGTAACATTCACCCAGCTTGAAACCGGCCACCGGATTGGAGTGGCCGCCTGCTATCGTTTCGTACTTCTCGATCGCATCGCCGATATGCCCCTCCTGCATATCGAGCTCGGCGAGCGCCGCGTATGCCCCGTACAGGAACGATCCGCGGTCGATGGCCTGCAGATCGCTACGCGCGTTATCCGATTCACCGAGCTGTTTCCAGCAGAGCGCCCTGAAATACAGCGCAGCCATGCGATCTTCCGTGGAGCCCCGGTTCGGGATGCGGGAGAGAGCCGTGATGGCACTGCGGTACTCCCCTTGCGCGTAATGAATCTTCGCGAGCTCGAGACGCGCCATGAGACTCTCGTCGGAATCGCCGGTGGATGTGACTTTTCGGTACAGTTCCATTGCACGCTCGGCGTCCGTTTCGAGCGTGGCGAGAAGGAGCAGCCCCCTCCTGCGCGACCTTCCCGTCAAACCCGGAAGCTCACGTGAGAGCATTGCTTTCGCTTCACTGTACTGCTTTGTTTTATAGAGTCGCTGCATCTGTCGCAGACTCGCCGCTTCCGCAAAAGGCGTCACCACGATACAAACGCAGAGAAAGACGGGGAGAACCGTTTCAATCTTTAATCTTCTCATAGCCGTTCTCGAACGTGTTGAAACGCGCGCAATCGCTGCAATATGCGAGGGGAATATCCGCGTTGTTTTTGCAAGCGGTACAGTAGTATATCGCCGGCTGTTTCATGTTGGTTTCGAATGATCCCAGGATTTCCCGCGCATCCTCGGCCCTCCCCGCCTGAATGTAGAGAGAGGCGAGTTTCGCTGAAACAATGGGACCGAGATCAAACGATTCCCGCTCCGAGTCGAGAATGTCGATCGCCCGTTCTATCTCTCCCTTCTTTTCGAAAAACGAGGCGAGTGATCCCACGAGCGACGGGCGCCCGGGATGTCTCTCGATCAGATCGCCGAGGAGTTGCTCGAGCTCCTGAAACCTGCCCGATTGGTAGAGCGTTTTCTCGAGAAGCGGTATCACATCGGCGAAGTATGTTACATCGATCTCAAGGAGCCGTTCCCATTTCTTCGCCGCCGTTTTCATGTCCTGCTCTTCCATCGCCAGCGTTCCGGCGACGTACAATGCCGGCGGGGACTGCCGGTGCTCCTTCTCTGCCTTTCCTAGATATTTTTTCGCCTCCTCTGCGGCGCCTTTCCGGTACAGGGTATATGATACCGTTGCGAGGTACGCCGCCCGTTCCGCGGCCGAGATCCCGCTGTCGAGGCGGGACACCTCCTTCAGCATATCGTGCGCCCGCTCGTATTCACCGGCACGATGGTAGAGGGCATGCAGCTTGAGGATGACCTCGCGGTCCTTCTTTCTACGGTGCACCGCTTCGAGCGTATTGATCGATTTGTCGATCCTGTCGAGCTCTGCAAGGTCGTCGGCGATGGCGAGCTGTATCCTCTTCTCCTCTTCGTACCCCAGGTCCCGGCGCACGGACAGTCCACGGTGCAATTGCAGCGCCTTTTCCGGTCTTGCCTTTTCCCTGAGAAGGTTCCCGAGTTGCAGGTAGGCGTCGATATCACTCTCGCCGTTCTTTACGGCGATGGTAAGCAGCCGCAGGGCATCATCGCGCCGTCCGTCGATCAGCGCGTAGAGGGCGTCGATATACGCGCTTCGCCGCGTACCGCGGAGACGTTTGCGCTGGAACCATAGCAAGATCGCGAGAACAAGGATTGCCGCCCCCAGTATGATCAGCAGTATTGATTTTATACTCATGGGCGTCACTATCGCATCCCGTTTGATCCCCGGCTACCTGATATCCTCGACATCGGTTTCTTCCTCGAGTGGAAGGTTTCTCAGAGCGGACAGTTCCTGCTCGAGCCTCTGGATCGTCTTTTTCGATTTTGCCAGCCGCAGCGTGAGCTGTATCTCGCGAATCCACGCTCCAACAGCCCATACCAACATGCCGGCTATAAAGCTTACGACGAGTATGATGTTCAACTCGGCGCCAACGAACGTCCTCGTAAAAAGGTGAAAGTCGATCGTTGTTCCTGCATTCTTGGTGCCGAGCCAGAGCAAAGCTATCGCCCCGATCAGAATAACGATCCCCCGGATAATCCACACGGTCGTTACCTCCTCCCCGTAGGTTCGCCGAGATACGTGAAGTTGTGAAGTTCTTTCAATCTCACCTTGACGCAGTCGCCTTCATTGAGACCGTTTCCCCGGACGAGAACATTCCTGAACTGAGGTGTTCTCCCTTTCCACAGGTGATATTCCCCTTTTTGCACCGTACCGTCAAGAAGGATTTCAACCGTGGTATCGAGGTGTGACACGAGAATATCCCGCCGGATCCGCGCGATTCTCTCATTCAGGATCCGCAGGCGCTCCCGCTTCACATCGCCGGGGACGTCGTCACGCAGCGTGGCGGCGGGCGTTCCCGCGCGGGGGGAATATTTGAACGTGAATGCCGATTCGAACCGGACATCCTCGACCGTTTCCAGCGTCAGCCGGAAATCCTCATCACCCTCGCCGGGAAATCCGACTATGATATCGGTGCTCACCGCCAGGTCACGCACGATACGCTTGCCCTCCTCGATGATTGCCACATATTGATCTCGCCGGTAGCCCCGGTTCATCAGATTGAGGATGCGGTCGCTCCCTGACTGGAGCGGCAGGTGAATGTGGGAGCAGACACGCGGTTCGCGTGCCATGAGCTCGAACAGGCCCACCGTTACATCCCTCGGGTGCGTCGTGAGAAATCGGACGCGTGCGATTTCGGTCTCCTCTATGATACGCTCGAGGAGTCCGATGAAATGGCACTCACCGTCATCGAACGCCATCACGTTCTGACCGATCAACGTCACTTCCTTACAATGCGCTTGAGCTAACAGCCGTATCTCTTTTATAATAGAAGAGCTATCGCGGCTTCGAACAGATCCACGAAGATATGGTACGATGCAGTAGGTGCAGTAATTTTCGCACCCCCGCGTGATCGCCGCGTAACGCGATGTCGACCCGGAACGGATGGACGTTCCGAGCGGGTAGCTGACGGCGCTACTCATTTCGAGCAGCGCAGCCCTCCCCCCCGCTTCGAGGACGCCTTTCACGACGGCGGGTAGGTCCGCGTAGCTGTCCGTTCCGGCAATGATGTGGATTCCCGGCACCAGATCGAACAACTGCTCGCCCATCCGCTGGGCCATGCAGCCGCATACGACCAGTACCGCGTCATGCCGGGACAAATCGGCCAGACGCCCAAGTGCGCGCCGCTCGGCGTGCTCACGCACGCTGCAGGTATTGACGATGATAGCATCGGCCCGCTCGGGCGAATCGACCGTTACGAATCCAGTATCCCGCATAAATGACTCGATGCACTCGATATCGAATACATTCATCTGGCAACCGAAGGATTCGTAGTATACGTGAAAATGTCTCATCGCGGGTGTTCATGGAAACCGGCGGGCCGTATGCGGGATTCGGACTCTATCACGTTACCGTACAGCCTGCCGCTCGAGTAATGCGTTACGGTGATCGGCACGAGCTTACCGCTGAGCCGGGAGGAGCAGCGCACGAGCACCTCGCAGTAATTGCCGGTCAATGCGCGCGAAAAACGGGAGAATTTCGATTCGGCCCCCTGCACGAGACCGTGTTCCCGGGTACCGATAATCGATTTCATGAATACGCGTCTCTTCGAGTTACCCAGCTTCCGGAGCTTTGCACTCCGCCGTTTCCGTACGTCGGGGGAAACCTGCCCGGGCATCGCGAACGCCGCGGTGCCGGGACGACGGGAGAAGTTGAAGACGTGAAAGTAGTTGATCGGAAGATCACGCACAAAGAGATACGTGTTCCGGAACTGCACGTCCGTCTCGCCGGGGAATCCGACGATTATATCGGTGCCGATCGCCATCGGCGGAATTCGGCTTTTCAGCTTCTCTATCACATCCCGGAAGAGAGCCGAGTGATACGGCCGTTTCATCGATGAGAGCACGCTGTCGTCCCCGCTCTGGAGCGGGATATGTAGGTGGGGCGCGACTCGATCCGTCTCCGAGATCAGGGATATGAGGCCGTCTGCAACCTCCGTGACCTCGATGCTGCTCAATCTGAGGCGCACGTGCTCCGTTCCGTCGAGCAGCATGTGGACGAGCCCGGTGAGGTTCGTTCCGCATCCACTGTCGCGTCCGTACCGTCCGATATGAATGCCCGTCAGAACGACCTCCTCGTACCCGCACTGCTCGAGATGCCGTACCTGATCTATCAAGAACCGCGTCGGGACACTGCGGCTTTTTCCTCTCGCGGCGGGAATAATACAGTAGCTGCAGGATGCGTTGCATCCCTCCTGTATCTTGATGAACGCACGCGAATGGTCGAGGAAGGAATCGATCATATGAAAATCGATCGGTGCATCCGACGAGTGGGTGTGCGGGTGGTGCGGTGAACAGTCCTCACCGGCAATGATGCTGTTCATCAGTGACGGGATTGCCCGTTTCTCCTCGTTACCGACCACGAGATCGACCTCGTGCATCGATTGAAGCTCTTGCGGTTGTGTCACGGCGTAACATCCCGTCACGATGATCGTTGCGCCGGGAGATGTCCGCCTCGCTCGTCTGATAACGTTGCGGGTCCGGGCGTCAGTTTTACCGGTGACGGTGCAGGAGTTTATGATATAGAATGAAGCGCCCTCCTCGAAGCGGCGGTAGATCCAGTCCTGATGAACGAGCCGTTCGCGCATGCATTCCGACTCATACTGGTTGAGCTTGCATCCCAGCGTGATGATCGTGAAGGTCTTCCGCGATGCCCGATCTTCAGTCATGCCGCCTCTCGCAGGAGGGTACAAAAGGAAAAAGGGCGGCATCCCCACCCTCGCTCCTCCGTACCGCTGTGTTTCGAATTTGTTTCGCCGTTACTCTTTCTGTTTTTCTTCCGGTGCATCGGGTGGTTGGACGTTATCCTCGCCAGGCGCCGATTCCTCGGCCCTGTCGTCCCCCGTAGCCTCCAGCTGCCTGGTGGACATTTCCGCCCCCCCCGGCAACTCATCTTTCCCGTCCGGAAGCATATCGTCAAAGTCTTTGGTTTCCGGCGGTTCATCGTCTTTGGTTTCCGGCGGCCCATCGTCTTTGGTTTCCGACGGTTCATCGTCTTTGGTTTCCGGCGGCCCATCGTCTACGGTCTCCGACGGCTCTTCCTGTGCAAAAGCACCGGATTCATCGGCATCAATGGTCGTCGCGTGCTTTTCTTCCGTGGATTTCCCGGCCTCGGGAGAATCCTCTCCCCCTCCCATCTCTTTACCCTTCTCCGGATCGCTCTTCTTCGGGAATTGCGATCTGAACTCGTTTATTGTCTGCTGATCCTTGCCCTCGAGGTAGGAACTGACGCTCAGTACGATCCGTTTGTTCTGCGGATCCATCTTGATCACCTTCAACGGGAGCGTCTTGCCCGCCTCGAAGTATTCGGTCGGCTTTTTGAGTGCATCAATGCCGAGATGCGACAGTGGTACGAATCCCTCGACATCCTTTCGCAGTTCTACAACGGCCCCGCGATCGAGTATCCGGGTTATCACTCCGGATGTTTCCGTTCCGATATTGTACTCCTTGGCCAGTTCGGTCCACGGATTTTCCTTGACCTGCTTCATGCCGAGGCTGATACGTCTCTTCTCGCTGTCTATCTCGAGAACAACGACTTCGACCTCATCACCCTTGCGCACCATTTCGGAGGGGTGACGGATCCGTTTGGCCCAGGACATATCCGAGATATGTACGAGGCCGTCGATGCCGTCTTCTATCTCGACAAATGCGCCGAAGTTCGTGAGGTTCCTGACCTTTCCCTTGAGGCGTGTTCCCGGCGGGTATTTGTTCTCGAGGGCTTTCCATGGGTCGGGTTCGAGTTGTTTGAGACCGAGAGAGATCTTCTCGTGTTCCTTGTCCACCTTCAGAACGACCGCCTCGACCGTGTCGCCGATGGCGACGACCTTCGAGGGATGCTTGACATGGCGCGTCCATGACATCTCGGATATGTGAATCAAGCCCTCAATACCCTTCTCGAGCTCGACAAAGGCGCCATAATCGGTGATCGACACCACCTTCCCGCGCATCTTCTTGGCGACGGGGTACCGCTCTTCGACCCCCTCCCACGGGTACGGCGTCATCTGTTTGAGACCAAGGGATATCCGTTCCCTCTCGCGATCGAAATCGAGGATCTTGATCTTGAGCTTGTCCCCGATAGCGACCACTTCGGACGGATGGCTTACCCTGCCCCACGTAAGATCGGTGAGGTGCAGCAAGCCGTCGATGCCTCCCAGATCGACAAAGGCACCAAAGTCGGTGATGTTCTTGACCACGCCCTCGCGCTCCTCGCCGACCTCGAGCTCGGCGAGAAGCTTTTTCTTCTTCTCTTCACGCTCCTCTTCGAGCACCACGCGTCGGGAAACGACGATGTTGCGCCGCCGCTTGTTGAGCTTGATGATCTTGCATTCAAGATCCTGTCCGATCAGTTCATCCAGATTGGGAACTTGCCTGAGAGCAATCTGGGAACCGGGAAGAAAAGCGTCCACGCACATGAGCTTGACGACGAGTCCTCCCTTTATTCTTCTGTCGACCGTGGTCTTCACGACGTTTCCACGGTCGTAGGAGGATTTGATCTCGTCCCATGCCTTGAGAAAATCCGCCTTCTCCTTCGAAAGCACGATCAAGCCGTCCTGGTTTTCCATCTTCTCGAGGAAAACGTCGAAGATGTCCCCTTGCTTGACTTCTTCCGGTTTCGCGAAATCGCTGAGCGGAATCGTGCCCTCGCTCTTAAAGCCGACATCGAGGATAACTTCCTTGTCCGTTACGGCATATACGCTACCCTTGACTATCTTACCCTCCTGTAGCATCTCCGTTTGCGCCACCATCTCCGCGCTCACCTCATCCCACTGTTTTCTGGCGTCGACACTTCCCTCGAGTTCCTCTGGTGAAACCTGCTCGAACATGCCGAGATACGATGGGGCGCCTGCCTTCTGAACGCTCTTGCCTCCCTCCTTCACTTCCTGTGTCCCGAATGAATCGGAACTGCTCTCGTGGACGTTCGGTTTCTCTTCCAGCATTAAAAAATCTCCCCTTTCATAATAGAATTTAACAGGGTATATGATAGGAGGTTCCGCTACCCGGCGCAAGCGAATTCTGCATAAAAAAGGCTTACTTCACGGAGATTCTGCAATACCCTCCATTCGCTCGACGATCTCTTCGATGATCCAGTCGGGGGTCGAAGTACCCGTCGTGATGCCGACGGAATGGCACCCGTCGAACCACGACGGATCGATCTCGTCCGCTGTTTCGATAAACTTCACGGGGACAGCGTGTTCGATGCACATCTGGTACAACCCTCTCGTATTCGAGCTGCCGTGCCCGCCGACGACGAGCATCATGTCAACGGACTTCGCGAGCTCGAGGGTTGCCTCCCGTCGAAGCTCCGTCGCCTGGCAGATCGTATCATACACCGTGAGGTCATTCACCCGTGTGCGAATCGTTTCGATGATCGCATCGGCCTTCTCGCGCGAGAAGGTCGTCTGAATAACGACGCCGGCCTTCTCGAACGGACGTATGCGTTTCGCTCCATCGACGGAGTTGACGATCAGTGCTTTGTCAGCGACATTACCCGAGATGCTCTGCACTTCCGGGTGGTTGCTGTTGCCGATGATTATAACGGTGTACATCGATGCGGCGAGCTTCTGTGCGTATTTCTGAATTCGTTCAACGAAAGGGCACGTGGTATCAATCAGGTTGATGCCCCGCTGCTTCGCCCTCGCGATGAGACTCGGAGTCGCCCCGTGGGCGCGAATGACCAACACCGCTCCCGATTCGAGCTGATCGAGCGACGAGACCTGCCGCACGCCCCTCGACTTGAGGCGTTCGATGGCCTGTTTGTTGTGGATCACGTCTCCGAGGGTGAAGATGTGTCTCTTGTGGGCGGCAAGCCCCTCTTCTATGAGACGCATGGCCCGCTTCACTCCGAAACAGTAACCGATGTACGGGGAGCGTTTTATCTTAATTTTCTGCTTCATATTTCAGCATTTCCATCTCACTTCGCACCATGGAACTGAGCGTAGCATAGTCCTTCTTGCCGCCTTCCGGCCGGTATCCGGCACGGACGCGCACGGGAGGTCCGATGCGAACCCGAAGCCTCCTTCGCCTCGTGAGGCAATCACGCATCGCATTCGTGCCGGTAACATATACGGGGACGATGCTGACGCCCGATTGGAGCGAGAGGAATCCGAGCCCCGCCTTGAACGTTCCGATATCCCCGTCCTTCGATCGCGTTCCTGCGGGAAACAGCAGGATCGATTCGCCGCACGAGAGCTTGTCCATGATCAGCTTCATCGTCGTGCGGTCGATCTCGTTCCGGTCAACGGCAATCGCATGGTACCGATTGATCAGCCAGGCGAACAATCTGTTCGCGAACAGCTCCTTCTTCGCCACGAACGAAACCTCCCGGCGAAGCGCGCATCCGACCACCGGCGGATCGAAGTATGACATGTGGTTGCTGGCGAAAATGAAGTTCTCCCGGTACCGGAGGTTCGCGTCACCGTCTATCTCGAGACCGAAGAGCAGTCTGAAGAATTGGCGAACCAGGAAGTGCGAAATTCGGTAGTAAACCTGCATCTTCTCGAAGCGGTTCCGCTCCCCTGACGGAACGCCGAGATGCGCCAGCCGAGCCGCCTCCTCCCTCGTCAACCGTTCTATCTCCGAGACCTGCTGGTCGATCGTGAGGGCCGACGTATCGACGGTAAAGGCGCCGGCTGGTTTGATGAGGGGGCTGTGCTCGCGACTCGAATCGATGGCATCCCTGGCGGTGATGTTATCAGCTATCTCCTCTACCTGCTGATCGACGCCCATCTCCCCGAGTTGCCTGCGACGCCGCTCGGCCCGCTCACCGAGGTCGGCGACGAGGAATATCTTCACGTGCGCGTACGGGAATACCACAGAGCCGGTGTCCCTGCCCTCCGCGACGATTCCTCCTCCGGAAGCGATCGCACGCTGGAGGCGAACCATTTCATGCCGGACGCCCGGGTGGCGGCTCACCGGGGATACGGCATTCGAGACGGCTGGCTCCCGAATCGCCCCTTCAACGCTTTCCCCGTCGAGAAACAGCACCGGCCTCTTATCCTCGATGCGGAGATCGAGGTTGATGGACCGGGCTACGGCCGTTACCGCCTCGGGATTCTCGGGATCGATCCCACGCTGCAGCACGGCGTGGGTTACGGCCCGGTACATGGCGCCGGTATCGAGGTACCGCAATCCGAGACGTTTTGCGAGCAGGGAGGTGGTGGTACTCTTGCCCGATCCCGCCGGACCGTCGATCGTTACAATGATGTGGCCGAGCGCGCCTTCCGTTTGCAGTTTCTGTTCCATATTCGTGGGAGAGAACAAAGGTCCGTTCCGCACAAACGATCATTTCCGCGGAATGATCTTTTTAAGTTCTTTCAAGAATCTCCTGTTTTCCACTTCCGTACCCACCGTCACGCGGAATGACGCCTCGCCGAAACCCCACCTCTTGGCGGGGCGCACGATGATCCCCCGGTCTTCGAGGCGTTCGACGATCCCCGTGTACCTCTCGGGCGGTACGACGAGCAGGAAGTTCGTCTGTGACTCGGGGACATCGAACCCGAGCGCGAGCAGCTCGGCACGGACGGAGCACATCTGATCGCTGTTTTCATTCGCGTGGCCGCGTATCTTGTCGATATGCCTCAGCGCTGCGCGCGCACCGGCCTGGGCGAGCCGGTTCACGTTGAACGGCTGACGTACCTTGTGAAGGCACTCGACGATATCCGGGTGAGAGATCGAATACCCGACGCGGAGTCCGGCGAGCGCGTGTATCTTCGAGAATGTGCGCAAAATGATGATGTTCGGGTACTCGCGCATCAGTTCCGTCGAATCGGGGAAATCCTCGGCCTGCACGTATTCGTAATACGCCTCGTCGAAGACCACGAGGATATCGGGGCGCAGGCCGTGCATGAAGAGCTCGACTTCGTTGTCCGGCACATACGTTCCGGTCGGATTGTTCGGATTACACACGATGACCATCTTGGTGTTCTGCGTAACCTGTTCCCTCATGGCCTGGAGATCGACGTAGTATTTCTTTCCGAGCGGTACCATTATCCCCTTTACGTCGGTCTGGGAGATGATGAGAGCATACGCGATGAAGCTCGGGTGCGGATAGATGACCTCATCCGTCCGATCGACGAACGCCCTGACGAGGAGATCGATAATTTCGTTGGAGCCGTTACCGACGAAGATTTGGCCTCTCTCCACACCGATGTGTGCAGCGAGCTCTTCACAGAGGTAGTAGCTGCCCGAGTTCGGGTACCGGTTGACGTTCTCAAGCTCCTCGATGATGGCCTGCTTGACCTCGTCCATCGGCGGGTATGGATTCTCGTTGGACGCGATTTTGATAATCTCACCTTCGATGTTCTTCTCCCGCCTGAGCTGCTCGGACGGTTTGCCGGGCGTGTAGAGGTTGACCCGATTCAGGTGTGGTTGCACGAGGCTCTTGAAATCCATAGTAATGGCTCCTTTATGATAAACCGATCAGCGTGCATATCTGCCGTCGTTCTTCCGGCCGCAACCGTCGTACATCACCGACCGCAAGATCCTCGAACGTCATGCCGCCGATGGCGCTGCGGTGCAACCTGGTGACCCGGTGACCGAAGAGTTCGAACATCTTTTTTACCTGCCGTTTCTTTCCTTCCTTCAAGGTAACCACGAGCTCGGTTCTGTTCTTGAATCGTTTCACGATCTGCACATGGCACGGGTTGGTCTTGAAATCGCCCTTTCTCAGTCCTCCTGAAATGCGGGTGATCGTTTTCTCCGTCACGCTTCCCTCCACCGTGACAAGGTA
>CBFCXB010000028.1:0-12100 GCA_965601905.1 uncultured bacterium
TATGGGAGTGAAATGTCGAGCACCCCTCCAGAATCGCCACTTCCCTTCGCCAACCGCTACCGTTTATTGGCATCGCAAGCAGCATTCCAGAACCCGCCGAACGGCCCCGACATTTAGATACGGTTTATTTATTTATTTATAACAAGTTACAGTTACACTGGAACGGGCTGTTGACGCCGGTACGTCCACACATCGGTATAAATATAAAGATATTTTACACACCGCGTGGCAAGCTCATAATTTTCATTATTTCAATATATTAGAATAGCAAATACCTTTACAGGCCGTGGCACGTGCAGGCGTTAAACCGGCATTTGCCCGCAAATTGAGTGACGCATCTTTCATGAAAGCCTAAAAAAATGTGGACGGATTGCTAGTTGGTGATTTTGTATGAGCGGATCTTCTTGAGGATCGTGGGATAGCTGATGCCGAGCTCGGACGCCGCCGCCTTCCTGTTCCACCCGTGCCTCGAGAGCGCTTCCGTGATCATTCTTTTCTCGAGCGACTGCACCTTCTCGGCAAGCGTCTCGCTATTCACGCGCCCATTAAAACCTTCATCCAGCATGATTTCGCGCGGCGTGATAAGTCCGTTTTCATCCGAGAGGATGATCGCACGCTTCACGATCTTCTCGAGCTCGCGTACGTTTCCCGGCCAATCGTGGTTGCCGAGGAGCGTAAGGGCCTCGTCGGAGAACCCGAGAATGCGGTTGCCCGACTCGATGCAGCACCGCTTCAGGTAATACTCCGCGAGAAGCCCTACATCATTCTTACGCTCACGCAGCGGAGGAATCGAAATCGGAAAATCACTGATGCGGTAGTAGAAATCCTCCAGCATTCTGGATTCCCTGCAGAGCTCGCGGAGGTCGATCTTCGAGGCGAAGATGAGTCTCACATCGACATCGAACATCTCGTTGCCGCCCACCGGGCGGATCTTCTTGGTGTCGAGAAACTGGAGCAGCTTGCCCTGGAGCGGGAGTGAGGTTTTACCAATCTCATCGAGGAATATCGTGCCGCCGTCAGCTTCGGCGAGGAGCCCCCTCTTGTTGTTCACGGCGCCGGTGAACGATCCCTTCATGTGGCCGAAGAGCTCGCTCTCGAGGAGTGTCTCGGGCAGTGCCGCACAGTTCACGTGCACGAACTTCTTGTCACGCCGCAGGCTGAATTGATGAATCGCCTGCGCGATAAGGCCCTTGCCCGTTCCGGTCTCTCCCATGAGGAGAACGGCCGAATCGGAAACGGCCACCCGTTCGGCAAGACCGATGACCGTGCGCATCCTATCGTCATTGGTGATGATCTGCTGAAAACCGTTTCCCCCTGCTTTCTGTTTCCCGATCTCCGTATCGTCCGTCAAAATACCCCTGACGAGAAATCCAATAAAGCTTGCATACGTCGAAACGATATCGAAGTTGGAACCGAGGCACGGCGATTCTCCCTCGTGTTCGTCTGACTGGAAGAAGAGTAGTCCGAACGGCTCGCCGCACCGGCACAGAGGATGGAAGTAGATCGGCGCGTCATGGCCGGGGAGGATATCCCGTATCCCCGCAGATCGCCGATCATGGAACGTGTCGGTGATCAGCACCCGCTGCGAGAGGTCCCCATCTTCCCGGCTGAGGAACCAATCGGTAAGCCGCCTGGTCGTTTCCTCCTCGATGCCGCGCCTTGTCAATACACGTATCTTCTTTGTGCCGTTGTTACTACTGCAAAGTGCCACGAAACCGTGCCCCACGGTCAGCTTGCGCATGAGATCGACCAGCACATAATCGAGATACGCGCCGGCCTGCGGATCGTTGCCGATGAGATGCGCCAGCTTGTTCGATACAGCGTCCTTCTTGAAATAACCAGCGGCAAGCCCCGCTGCTTCGGCCTCCACTTTCTTCCGCATTCGCTTTATCCGCTTCACAAGATTGCGAGCCCTGAGATCCTCCGCGAGCCGCTGGGCTTCGTACATATGAAGCAGGCACTCGTCACGACCCTGGAGCTCGCGCTCTATGCGCGCGAGGAGGAAATGGCTCTCGGCGAGATCGCGGTATTCCTCGGTCCTCTCGAAAAACGAGAGCGTCTCGCTCATCAACACCTTCGCCTTGACCAGCGATTTGCGGTCTCCCTTCTTGAGGAGAAACCGGGCTATCTGGTAATTCGAACGATTGGCCTCGTACGGATTGTTCACATCGATGAAGGACCGTACGCTCTCACTGAGGCGGCTCCATGCCTCCTCTTCCTTGCCGAGATGGGCGGAGGCCATGCCGAGCGTTCTCTTGATGAATCCCACCTCGTGCATCTCCCCGCACCCATGGGCGATCTTCAGCGCCTGCCGTCCAATGGTGATAACGTCCTTCATTTTACGCTGTAGATAATAGACATAAATCATACGGCGGAGAACCTCGGCCACGATGTCTCCCTCGGGATATATCTTCTTTGCGGCCGAGAGACTGGAGAGATAGTTTTCGATCGCGCTATCGAGCTCGCCGCGCTCGGTCATCAGGTCGCCGAGAAACTCATCGGCCAGGGCGATCTCACGCCCGTAGTGTCGCTGCTCGGCGAGGACCCGTGCCTCGAAGAGGTGCTTCTCCGCTGCGGCGGGATTACCCGTTCTCGTCTCGGTCACACCAAGCATCATCGTTGCACGTGCATATCTGAGATCATCACCGATCTGCTTTGCCATGGTACGCGCCGATGTGAACGAGCTCTCGGCACTGGCGAAATCGCGCCGCTTCAGATGTACGATTCCGAGGTTGAGGGTTACACGCACCCGGTGCTGGGTGAGCCCTACTTCGTTGCAGAGATCGAGTGCCCTGTTCAGAAAATGCAGCGCCCTGCCCCACCGGCAGGCGTTCTTGTGGAACAGCCCGAGGTTGTTGAGTACGTACGATTCGCCGACAGAATCGTTGATCCGGCGGTACGAGCTGAGGGCATCGAGGAAATACTGCTCAGCCTCGTTGTTCCGTCCAAAGCGGGCGTAGCAGTTCGCGATCAGAAGCTGAGTATGCGCGACCTCGCGATGCTCATCGCCCGTTCGCAGTATGCGATACGCGTTGCATGCTTCGCGAAGCGCCTTTTCAATATCCCCTTTATCGTAAAGAATGATACCGCGCCGGCAGGCGAGCGTTCCCTTACCGATCTCGTCATCCTCCTCGCAGTGGGACTCCGCACTCTTCAGAAACGTCATCGCCTCTCGCAGGAGCCCTTTCTTTCGGTAGCAATCGCTGATTTTCCGGTAGATACGTACGAGGTCGGTACCGTGCACCGGCGTCAGGTAGATCTTCTGAAGTGTTTGCTCGTAATACTCGAGCGCCACGGAATAGTTCTCCGTGGCCAAATGCATATCACCTAGTTCCTCCGTGGAGGAGATGGATTTGTATTGATGCTTCGGGTGCTTCTTACCGTAATTCCCTTCCCTTCGCGGGATGTCCGGCATCGGTTACTCCTAAGGTGGCATACGGACCGTACTAGTGGCTGTTGTACAATCTGTATATCGGTTTGACATTCTCCGGACCGATTATCGCGGGACCGGCAACGAGCCGTCCGCTCCGTTTCCCTTCTGCATCAAGACCGTCAAAACGCCCATTCGCGTAGTCGTCCGCATCTCCGCCGAGTATACCGTCGTTCCCGTCATCGTGAATCGGTGGTTCGATATACCCGTGTAACGGGTTTATGAACTGAACGACATAGTGCGAGATAAAGGCACGAATTGACATGAACGACTTCTCGATTCGGGGTGGCGAAGCAAGAAGTGGAGAGGAAACGAAGATGGTCACGATTATCGCAACGGTCAGCAGAAGAGTGAGCCTCTTCATAAGTACCATCTCCTTCTCATGGGACCCTTGATGGTCCCTACCATCCCATCAAACCCTTAACACCCACACCTAAAAATTAATACTCGCCACACCCCAAGTCAAACGAATCACGCGAAAAATGTATGAAAAAAATGAGGTTAACCGGTTTGTCTTATTTTTTTCAAAATAGGTGTTTCTGCTCATCAGAAATATTGCAAAAAACTCGTTTAATCCGTAGAACGCTCGTTCAGGTTTTTCGTGTCGATGCCGAACTTTTCGAGTTTCTTGTAGAGATTGGACCGCTGCATACCGAGTTGTCGCGCCGTCCTTGAGACATTCCCGTTGTTCTCCCTGAGCTTTATTATAAGGAACTCCCGCTCGGTGAAATCCTTGAATTCCTGGTAGCTCTTCAGGGCGAAGGGATCCTTCAGCATATCTTCTTCCCGTATCAGCTCGAGGGGCGGGAGGTCCTCGTGTTCGATAACGGTACCGCTGACCAGGATGCAGAGTCTCTCGATGAGATTGCGCAGTTCCCTGACGTTCCCCGGCCAGGAGTAATCCATCATCGCTTCGAGCGCCTTCGGTGAGAGTTTCTTCGGTGGTATGCCGAGCTCGGTGGAAACCTCATCGAGGAAGAAATCGGCAAGTATCTTGATATCCGATCTTCGCTCGCGGAGCGACGCTATGCGAATCGGGACAACGTTCAGGCGGTAGTAGAGATCCTCACGGAAATTTCCCCTCCCCGCTTCCTCGAGAAGGTCTTTGTTGGTCGCCGCGATCACGCGAACATCCACACGCTTGGTCTCGGTGCCGCCGACCCGTTCGAACACCGACTCCTGAAGAACCCTGAGCACCTTCGCCTGGGCGGAGAGGCTCATGTCGCCAACCTCGTCGAGAAAGAGCGTTCCGCCGTCAGCGAGCTCGAACTTGCCGATCCTCTGCGAGATCGCGCCGGTAAACGATCCTTTCTCGTGTCCGAACAGCTCGCTTTCGATTAGGTCTTCCGGAATCGCCGCGCAGTTCACCTCGACGAACGGCTCGACGGCGCGATTGCTGAGTTCGTGAAGCTTACGGGCCACCAACTCCTTGCCCGACCCGTTCTCGCCCATGATCAGAACACGCGCGTTGGTGGGCGCCACGCGTCGTATCGTTTCCATTATCGCTATGATGGTGGGATGTTCGCCGATGATCGTCGTTTTCGCCCCGACGCGTTTCCTGAGCTGCACGTTCTGACGGGCGAGCTCCCCCTGCTTGATACCGTTCCGTATCGTCAGCAGCAGCCGCTCGAGGTCAATCGGCTTCTCTATGAAATCGAACGCGCCAAGTTTGGTCGCCTCGACCGCCGTCGCGATCGTGCCATGGCCGGAGATGATCACGACGGGCAGATCACCACGCATCTCCTTGATCTTCTGGAGAACATCGAGACCGTCCATCCCCGGCATCTTGATATCGAGAAGAACGATATCGATCCGTTCATCGGCGATCGTCTCGAGGCCCGATTTCCCTTCGGCCGCCGTATACGTCTTGTACTTCTCGTACGAGAGGAGCTTCTCGAGAGAGTTTCTGATACTCTCCTCATCATCGACTATCAACACACGTTTACTCATACGGCCGGTACCCTCCCTCAAAAATCCTCGACGCGCCATCCTCTATCGTGTGAAATACCACCGTGCGGCACGACACGCCCTGTATCCGATACGGCATGTAGTGTATTCCTTCTCCCCCACACCCGGCAAGAAAGAAAACGGTGGCAAACCCCACGTCGTAGGGCCGGGGAATATCGAACCATCGCTCCGTCCCGCCTCACCGCCGCCAGGGAAATTTGAACGACCCGCCGGGGCGCCCTTTCGGTTTGGAACGGAGCAGTCGATTGTGTATCATTGATGTTGGAGGAAACGCCGGTGGAAGAAAGAAATATCAAGAACCTCGCCCCGGACGAGCTTGCAGTCTACTTTGCCGGGATGGGGGAACCGCGCCACCGCGTGAGGCAGGTCCTCCAGTGGCTCTACCAGAGGGGTGCGAGTACCTTCGCCGAGATGACAAACCTCCCGCTCGGTGTGCGTCACGCGCTCGAGGGGTCATTCACGATCCCTTCTCTCGAGCCCATCGAATGCACCCGCTCCGAAGACGGCTCACGGAAATTCCTCCTCGGCTGCGACGATGCGAACAACGTCGAGGCGGTTCTGATGGAATCGGAGGGGCATCAAACGATATGCATCTCGAGCCAGATCGGGTGCCCCCTCGCCTGCTCGTTCTGCCGCACGGGCAACGGTGGCTTCGTCCGTAATCTCCGGAGCGATGAGATACTCGATCAGGTCCTCTTCTTCAAGAAGAATTACCTTCAGCCGCGGAGGCGGTTCAACATCGTGTTCATGGGAATGGGCGAACCGTTTCTTAACTCGACGAACTTGAAGCGTGCACTCGAGATACTGAATGCCGAGGATGGATTCGCACTGAGGGAGAAGCGGATCACCGTCAGCACGATCGGATTCCCCGAGAGGATCGCAGAGTTCGCCGAATCGACCCTCAGCTTCGGCCTCGCTGTATCGCTCAACGCGACCACGAACACCGTTCGAAGAAGACTGATGCCCACCGCATACGACCTGTTCGAAACCCTCGATGCTGGTGAGGCGTTCGCCGCACGAAGAAAAACGAGGGTGACGCTCGAGTACGTACTCATAGCGGGTATCAACGATTCCAACGAGGATGCCTCGAGGCTCGCCGCACTGACGGCGGGGCGACCGTTCAAGATCAACCTTATCCCCTTCAATGAATGGGAGGGCTCTCCATTGAAAACCCCCACGGAGCAGCGGCTCGATCACTTCATCGGTCTCCTCCTCCCCCAAACCCCGGCCGTGACGGTACGGAGAAGCCGGGGACGTGACATCAACGCCGCATGCGGACAGTTAACAGCCCGAATGAAGAACGGTGCATGATGTGACGGAATCCGGCCGGACGACACGCCGCCTAGCGGATCAGCAGCATCTTCCCCGTCGAAAAAGCGGTGCCGGACCGGAGGCGATAGAAGTAGACGCCGCTTGGAGCATCGAAGCCTCCCGTATCGCGGCCGTCCCACATGGCCCGGAACACCGTGCCGCTGAAACCGCCGCGATACAGCGTTCTGACCAGTGAACCGTCCGCCCGGTAGATGGAAAGCTCCATCTCACGCGGCGCCGCTCCGGCCGACTGATCGAATACGAACTCGATCGTGGTGGACGGATTGAACGGATTGGGATAGTTCGCTGACGAAACGATACCTCCGTGCGGCGGCGTTGCCCCGTCCGGCGCCGAGGCGACAACGGGGGAAAGCAGGGAAACAAAGAACTCACCGAGTCCGTCGACGCAGTCGGGGAGTATCAATGACGGATTCTCGATCGAATCCGTGTACCGGGCGCGCGCCCCCCCGAACAGGTAGCGGAAATCCTCGGCGAAGATCTCCCGGGGACGATCCCGGTGCTCGGACGAGTCGGTGTATCGCTCGTCGTCGTAAATCCCTCGGATGCGAAGATAGGTTTCCCACCGTCTGCTACCGTCGTCCGGGGCGTGTGTGTGCTGGAAGACGTGACCGAATTCGTGCGTGACGGTGTAGGTGGTGAAATAGCTGCTCGGCTCGTAGACACCGGGGGAGAGAAATATCCTGTTGCCCGAGGCCGTGCTTCTGAGAAAACCGTACCGCGGGTAGGGGAGAATGTAGACGACGAGATCGCAATCGATCCTCCCGCCCCCTACATCGATCTCGTCGAGGGCCGTGAGCACCTCTTCCATGCGCATCGGGTGAAACGATCCGTCCCCCTTGTTGACGATCGCCGGATCCGCCGCATCCTCGATGAAGAGATACGATCCCCCCTTGGGAAGCCGGAAGATGAGACGGCCCTCACCATCCCGTATCGTACAGTGCTCGAGAATCGTCTCGGGGCTGCAGAGGGCGGTTCTGATACCGTTATCGAGCGTTACGTACTGGTAGAGTCCCTCAGCAGAGAGAGAAGAGAACGGCAGGGTCGCCACGGCAGCGGTGAATACCGCTATAATTAATTTATTGACAATACTTTTTATTAAAATCGCCTGTCTCCCGGACCGTATATGAAAAAACCCTCAAAACGGCGTGCGTTCTTATCCGTAACACTGTCAATTGCAACGCATATTCCCATTACAGCACTGAAACAACCAACCCGTGCGGTCATCACCCGGGACGCCACACCAACAGCCACAGCCGTTCAGCGTTCAACTAATTGAATTAAAATAAGTTCTACAATTCACGAACGATCGCGGCTGTCCCATTGGAGGATGCATGGAACGAATTCTCCGATAGAAAATCGGCAGTTAGCATGAAACGATGCAGCGCGACTGTGGGAATATTTGCCCATATTTTAACGGGGAATTGTATCGATAAACCCAGCTATCTCTATGAATATAAACAAGATAATGAAATGAATGTGGGCCTGCGGAAAGATACCCACACTAAATATGGCTCATTGGTATGCTATAACTTCTAATTAATAAATAGGTTAGCAAATCAGTGGTCGCGGCGCTGTTTTCTTTGGATGGGAACATCCCCGCTAGAAACGGTTTCCAGATATAACGTAGAAGGCCGCCTCCCCCGCCCCGGCGAATGCAGCCTCGAAGCGGACGATATCCTGTATCGGTGATAGGATTTCGAATCCGAAACCACCAGTGGTGTGGAACCGGCTCGTGCCGAAACCGGTGATGTCCGAGGCGAGCGCACCGTTATCGATGAATGCGACCGCATTCACCGTGATGTCGAACTTGCCGACATGTGGGATATTGAACACATGGGGCTCGACAATCCGTTTGCGGAGCTGGAGGCTTTGAATTAATTTCGCCTTCCCTTTTCCACTCTCGTCGTACCCCCGGACGCTGTTCCTGCCTCCCAGTTCCATCTCGAAGAATTCGGGGAGGTCTCCATCCCTGAAATCGCCGTCAACAGCGAGAATCAGGCTCCCGAGCCAACCAAGAGGAATGAAGATGTGGTTCTCGGCATGGTAAAAGGTGTACTGCTGTTCGAGTCCGTACACCGCGGTGTACCGTACGGCGCTGTACCGTCCGAGTACGCCCCTGAACGGCGCCAGTACGTTGTCCCTGCTGTCGTAACTGAGTTGGAGACCCGCCGAGACAACGTTCTGGCGGAAGTAATCCGCGACGGGACCGATATTGTCCCCACGAGAGAGCCGTGATTCTCTCCGCTCGAACGACATGATCGACGATATCCAGATCTGCTTGACGAGGCTCTTGGTGAGGGGAATACCGATATTGAAGCTCCCGCCGTTTCTCACCTTGATGAAATCTTCCGACTCCGGTTCCTCGAGCTTCCGGTACGTATAGAGGTGCGTGTTGAACCGGAGCCGCCGGCCGCCCATCCACGGAACATTCCATGAAATGCCGCCGCCGTGATCACGATCCCGCCGCTTGAGCACCGAGATGGACAGATGCTCGCCGTAACCCCTGAAGTTCTTGATTCTCCATTTGAATCCGTAGCTCACCCCTTTGGTGAAATCGTAATTGACCACGGGGTAGGGGTACTTCATGAACAGGTCGGGACGCTCCGTCACGGTAACGGTAATTCGGCAGCCGCCGGCCGCGGTACGATCGGCGAAGATATCGACCTCGGAGAAATATCCGAGGCCGCGCAGGTACGATGTATCCCTGCGGATCAGATCCTCGTCGAGCGGCATCCCCTCCTTTGTCGCCATCTCCCTGAGGATCGTCACGCGATGCGTCCTGCTGTTGCCGACCACGAGAATCGTATCCACGATGCTCCCGTAGTACGGATCGAGCTTGTACCCGATCTCCTCGCACCATGCCTCGTAATCGAATGCATCGTCGGCCCGCGAACCGGAACGCATCTCGTTCGAAGACAACGGTGAAAACAGGGCGGATTCGACGATGAAGACAACCAGTATGATCAGGATTCGTGCATTCAAGCTGTTAACATCCAACTCGCTACATTTCCAACGTTCACTGTATTAAAATAATAAGGAGTTGGATGCCTGTAAAGCCCGGACTGCGTCAGACCGGCATGGCGGGTTTTGTCTCCGTTGACTTCGCGCCGGCCTTCGAGATGACAAACGCTCCGATCCCGATCAGTAACGCGACGAACTGAATGAATCCACCGAGGGTCTTGAAAAGGAACCGCAACGGTGCGACGAACGGGTTGAATAACATGAACGAGGAGATGAGACCGAGAACGGCGAGCAGCACGAATCCGATCAATCCGTGCACGAAGGGGGAATCGCTCCCGAAGTTCATCTTTGTGCTGATCCAACGTCCCAGCGCTATCGCGCTGACGAAATAGCCGAGGATGCACAGCGCGATGAACGAGAAAACGATAAGAATCGCCACCGGTATCCCGATGATGGTGATGCTGAATATGACGGCGAGTATCGCTACCAGAATCGCACCGACAATCAGAATGAGCGCTCCGATACCGAGTGATTTGAAGAAGGTGCCGAAGACGAATGTCGAGGAGCGTCTCATGCGGTCGGAGAGAAACGCCATAACGATCCCGAGGAGCAGTACGCCGATGATGAAGGTGATGACCTTCGAGAAGGCGCCGAGCAGCAATCCTCTGTGGAGGAAGGGCACGCCTATATTGAATGGTACCGAACCGCTGCCGACAACGACCGTTTCCCCCCGTACCCGCGCCTCCTCGTGCTGGTCCAGCCCGCCGAGAATCGAAACCACCTCGCCGTTGACAATCGCCCCGGGGCCGAGGTCGACATCACCCATTATGGAAACGACATCGCCCATCACCTTGCCCTCGACCTCAACGTCGCCGAATATGGAGATGACGTTGCCGCGCACAAGCTCGTGTTCGCCGACGAATATCGACTCGCCGATCCTGACGAGGTCGTTCCCCCTGATATCGTAGAACCGGCGAGAATCTTCGCCGCTGATTTGCGTTATGAGTGAATCGGGAAGTGACTCGAGAACCCTGAGCTCGTCCAGCGCATCGGTCAGCCCCTCCGAGTCGAATTCGAATATAACCTCGGTCTCGTCGTCGGACCCCACCTTGAGACCCTCATCGGTGATCGATATGCTCACCGATTTCTTTTTCTTTTCCTCCTTGGCCGCCTCGGCTTCTTTCCCGGACGGCGCTTCCTTCGACCCCTGCGCGGCCGCTGTATCCGCCTGCACCGTTGCGACGATTCTCAACCGGGGCATGACCACACCGCGCTTCGGTGTTTCAGCCGCCGTGTGAAGCGTGAGAAGAGATGAAACGCAGAGAAGAATCGCACGGATTACAATCGCGCTAAAAAATGCCAACATTCGTGTCTCCTTTATTCCAGGCGATTCGCGTGGCGCGTACTATTACGTAGAACACGAATACGAGCGCCACGGCGGCCAGTCCGACATACGCGACCGGAACCTCAGTGGCAATACGGTGAACGGTCCTCGCGAGAACCTCGCCGGCGATCCTGTAATGCGCGGCGGAACTGAAGAATTCGATCACCGATTCGGAGCGTCCCGCGAGCTCCTTGATGACGAGCAGGCCCGAGCCGGCGAAGGCCAGCGCACGCTGGCCGGCGACGAGGAGAAATTCCAGTACCGGCTTGTAGACGCCGGCAAAGAGCGCGAAGGCGACACACACCGGCATCGCGATCCGGATCGGCCTCGGCACCCACCACCACACATTCTCGATCGCCCTGAACGCCCTGCGCCTCCTCCTCGCGCGGTACCGCGACACATCCACCTGCGCCATGACCCGTGCGTTGAAATCATCAGCGGGCGCCAGGAGTGGTATCCCATCGAGCGCTTCGAACACCGCGGTGAACTGGTGATCCAGTTCACGGCAGGCGGTGCACCGTGCCATGTGCCGTTCGTACTCCGCCCGTTCCGCGGGATCCAGCTCTCCGTCATGGTACCGCTGCAAGAGTATCCTGAACAGATGACATTCCATGGGAACTTACTCCTCGGGTTCCGATATCGAAATATCGCCGCTCGCCGTTTCGAGAATGATCTTGGACTTGCCTTCGCGCACGATTCCCGCCACGTGATTTCTCCCGACCTTGGATATATTGATCGGGAGAATCGCCTCTATATCTCCCGTCGTGGTCGTCGCCTTGATCACGTAACCGCCGGCCATGACGCTGAGAAAACGCACCTTGATACCTCCGCTCGATGTGCGGATCGTGTAATCGAAATCGCCCTCCGGTACAAGCTGCAGCGAAATATCGCCGCTCGCCGCCGAAGCGGCTACACTTCCCCTTACATCCACGAACCTGACCGACCCGCTCATACCGCTGTATTCCACCGAGCCCACTCCATCGATACTCGCATCTCCCGTGACGGAGCGCAGTTCGAGGTTCCCT
>CBFCXB010000029.1:0-12082 GCA_965601905.1 uncultured bacterium
CTCTCTCGGCGGCCATCGAATCGACCGCGGCCGAGTCCGCCCGCATCCTGCGCCGCCGCTCCAACTCCTCCGCACGCGCCGCGGCTGTGTCAGCCAGCGCCGAATCGATATATGCCACGAGTTCGCCTTTCAACTCGTCCACATTGAGATTCCCCACCTCTATCACGGCCCCCTTCGCCTGGGGGGAACGGGGATAGCGCATAGCGACATTACGGTACATCTCAACGGCCCGTACCGAATCAGCGATCTTGTGATGGTAGATCCAGGCGAGCGCGTAGCCGGCCCTCGGCGCGACCTCGGTTTCGGCGAAACTGTCGACAACGGCCCGGTAGTTACCGATCGCGAGATCGACCTCGCCCAGGCGCATCAGTTGAATTTCCGCCGTGAGAAACCGCTTTTCGGCGGCCTGCTCCCTCGTCCCCTCCTTCCCCTCGCTCTGCTGCAGCTCGATAAGTCGCTTCATGCTGTTGCTCTTCTGGAGCGATACAGCGGCGAATTCCGAATTGGCGAATTCCCCGGCGACCTTCGAAAAGGCTTCTTGGGCCCGCGTAAGGGAATCCATCTCTTCGTGGTATATAATCCCCATGCGGTAGTACGCCTCGGCGGAAAACGAAGATTTCGGGAAATCCTTCGTCACCTCCTTGTAGACGCCGAGCGCCGCATCGAGCGAATCCATGCATTCGTAACTGGTGGCGCGACCCAAAACGAGGGGAGGTTTCTCCTTGGTAGTCAGACTCTCCTCGATCAGCCCGCCGAATATCTCCATCGCCTCGGCGCACCTGCCGATCTTCGTGTAGCATTCACCGAGCGAGAGGGAAATCTGGTACCGCAGTCCCCATGGCAGTCCCTTGCGCAGCGCCCTCTCGTAGCTCTCCACTGCCTCCTCCCACTGTTCCTTCTTGTAGAACAGCTCGGCGCTCTTCAGCACCGCCTCATCAACCACCTCGCGCTTCGAAGCCTGTTCGGCAACCATCGAGTAGAAATTCAATGCCTCCTCTGTATTCTCGAGCTCGAGTTGAATATCGCCCGCCAGAAAGATGACCCGGTACCGCAGCTCGTGATCGGGATTGCGTTCCAGGAACCGCTCCGCGAATCCGAGCGCCTGGA
The DNA here is from genome assembly GCA_965601905.1 of uncultured bacterium. Lineage (GTDB taxonomy): Bacteria > Krumholzibacteriota > Krumholzibacteriia > Krumholzibacteriales > Krumholzibacteriaceae > DATKWS01. The sequence goes on from CBFCXB010000029.1 coordinate 1,108, forward strand.
GATAGTCCCGTTTTTCGAAGTTGGCCAGCGCCAGCCAGTACAACGATGGAGCGGCTAACTTGCTTTCGGGGAAATTGGTCCTGAGCTCCATGAACTTCCTGATGCCCTTGTTGTATTCGCCCTGCCGCACTAGCGCCTGCCCCATGAGGAAGAGTGCATCGTCGATCCACCGGCTGTCCGGATAGCCGCTGATCATGGCAGCGCACTTCTTCACAACCTCCTCGTACTTGTCCCTGAGCTGCCTGTCGCCGCCGCTCTCCTCGCGTTGTGCCTCGGCCTCGCCGTAGACGCGCCGGGCGTTGTAGAGGGTATTGAAATACGCGCAAGAATATACGAATAGCGCGACAAATATCGATACGAGTGCAACCGTTACTAAGCCACGTGTTGTACGGCCATGCATAACCTCGTCCCTTCGTGCGTTGTTCGGCGCCGCCATGGTGGCATCTTCCGCGGCCTGGCGAACACCGGTTACTTTTTCCCCTCTAATATAGCGCTTTGCCATTTCCCCTCAAGGAAAACACCCTGCACCCGTCCGGTAAAGGTCCTGCCGAGAAGGGGCGTATTGATCGACTTCGACCTGATCATCGCCTTCTCGAACGTCCACTCCTCCTTGGGATCGATAACGACGAGGTCCGCCGCCTCACCGGCACGCAGTCTCCCGCCCGGAAGGCTGAGGACCTCCGCCGGTCTCACCGTCATGAGTGTCACCAGCTCGACGAGTTCCATTGCACCGCCGAGAACGAGCTCGGTATGCAGATGGGCGAATGCGGTCTGCAGACCGATCACCCCTGGGGGCGCCTGATCGTACTCCACCTGCTTGTCGATCTCATTATGCGGGGCGTGATCCGTCGCGATGCAGTCGATCGTTCCGTCACGAACCGCGGCAACGAGGGCCTTCACGTCCTTTACCCCCCGGAGCGGCGGATTTACCTTGAGGTTGGTATTGTAATCAACGAGGAGGGAATCATCCAATGTTAGATGATGGGGTGTCGCTTCGGCCGTGACGGGTATTCCCTTCTTTTTCGCCCGCTTTACGAGATCGATCGCCCCGGCGGTAGAAACGTGCGCAATGTGGAGGCGCGATCCGGTCAGCTGCGCCAAACGGATATCACGCGATACGGCGATCTCTTCGGCCGCGGCGGGTGCGCCCTTGAGACCGAGGCGCGTCGACATGAAGCTCTCGTTCATCTGCGATCTGTTGACGAGAAACGCATCCTCGCAGTGCGCGATCACGGTCAGACCGAACATGCCGGCATACTCCAGCGCCGTGCGCATCACCTGGCTGTTCGTCACATGCTTTCCATCGTCGCTGAGGGCGGCGGCGCCCGCCTCCTTGAGGAGATGGTACTCGTTGATCGCTTTCCCTTCGAGCCCCTTGGTGACGGCGGCGGTGACGTACACACGGCACTTCGCGCACTGCTGGGCCTTCTTGTTGATATACTCGATCACGCTGGGATCATCGATCGCCGGTTTCGTATTCGCCATGCAGGTTACCGCCGTGAAACCGCCGGCGACCGCCGCGGCGGTACCCGTCGCAATGGTCTCCTTCTCTTCGTACCCGGGCTCCCTGAGGTGCACGTGGATGTCGATGAACCCCGGTGCGACAACATATTCATCCGCCTCCAGCACCGGCAGGTCCGTCTCGATCTCGCGCTGCCAGACGACATCCTCGATCTTGCCCCGCTCTACGAGGATAGATCCCGTCCGCAAACGCCCCGCTTCGGGATCGACCAGCTTCGCACCCATGATCCAAAACTCGCGTTTGTCTTTCCACGTGATCATCGATACTCCCTCATTGTTTTATGACGCGACGGTATCTGATCCTGTACGAGCCGAATTGTGAAAACCGTCACCACTCCCGCTGTCCGGCGCCGACGTTACTTGATATCACTCTCCTCGATCTTCCCGCCGGCGAGCAGGAAAAGGACGGCCATCCTGACCGCAACACCGTTGGTGACCTGTTCGAGAATAACGGCCCGGTCACCATCGGCGATATCCTGGCTGATCTCGACGCCCCGGTTCATGGGACCGGGATGCATCACGATACAGTGCTTCGGCGCCGCGTCGAGGACATCGGGGGTGACTCCGAACACCTCGAAATACTCTCGTGTACTCGGAAAGAGCACCTCCTTCTGGCGCTCCAGTTGAATGCGAAGGATATTGATGGCATCGGCGTCCTCCACGGCCCTGCACAGATCGAACTCCACTTTGAGAGCTCCCCCGCCCAGGTTCTCCACCTCGACCGGCATCATGGTCGGCGGCCCGCATACGGTCACCTCGACGCCCATCGCGGTGAGACCCCAGATGTTCGAGCGTGCAACGCGGCTGTGCATGATATCCCCGATAATGGTGACCCGCTTCCCCTCGAATGTTCCCCACCGCTGCTTGAGCGTCATCATGTCGAGCAACGCCTGCGTCGGGTGCGCGTGCTGGCCGTCCCCCGCGTTGACGATCGATGCGTCGAGAAACTCCGAGAGAAAACGGTGCGCGCCGGAGGAGGAATGACGCATTACGACGATGTCGACTTTCATCGCCTGTATGTTCTCCGCCGTATCCCGGAGGCTCTCCCCCTTTAACACGGATGATGTCATTTTCGAGAAATTGACCGTGTCGGCGCTGAGACGCTTTTCGGCAAGCTCGAAGCTGATACGTGTTCTCGTGCTCGGCTCGAAGAACAGATTGGCGATCGTCGCGCCGCGGAGCGCCGGCACCTTCTTGATCTTTCGCTCGGACACCTCTTTGAAGGAATCGGCCGTGTCCAGAATCAGCGTGATCTCCTCGGCGGTGAGAACATCGAGATCCAAGAGGTCCTTGTGATTGAACTGCACCTCGGATGTACCCCCCTTTCTGCATCGTGAACGGTATCCCTGCCTCGGTCAGCGCGACTTTTTACCCTTGCCGGCGGACCTGCCGGATTTCGCGCGTTTCCCCGCGGACCGACCGGCCTTCGTACACTTGCCCGCCGGGCGCTTGCCGCTTGTTTTTTTACCGGCAGAACGCTTGGCCTTTGCGCCCTTCGTATCTGCCCGCCCCTTACCTGCCGGTTCCTCCCGTGCCTCACCCGCTGGCGCTTTCCGCGCCTCGTCCGGCATGATCTTCCCCGGTTCGCCATCGATGACATCGCTCAGAACGACCTGATCCTCACTATCCGTTTCCTTGAGCAGCACTTCAACCGTTTCGTGGTTCGCCGTGGGAACGTTCTTGCCCACGAAATCGGCCCTGATCGGGAACTCGCGGTGTCCCCTGTCGATCAGGACGGCGAGCTGTATCGCCTTGGGCCGCCCGAAATCGATCAGCTCGTCGAGTGCGGCGCGGACGGTCCTGCCGGTGAACAGCACATCGTCGACGAGGACAACGGTCCGGTGATTGATATCGACGTTGATCTCGGTCTTGCCGACCAATGGATTGCGAGAGATCATTTGGAGGTCATCGCGGTAGAGGGTGATATCCAGCGCCCCGACGGGGATATCGACATGTTCGAATTGACTGATTTCACTGGCTATCCGTTCGGCGAGCGGCACGCCCCGCTTTCGTATGCCAACGAGAATTAATTCCTCTACATCCTTGTTGCGCTCGACGATCTCGTGTGCGATCCGCGTGATGGTGCGGTGGATCTGCACGCTGTCCATCACGATCGCTTTTCTCTTGATTATCAAACAGTAACCTCCTATCGGAATCGTCGGTCGGGCAAAAAAAATCCTCCCAGTCAGAGAGGTTTGGCGGGACACCCTGTCACTTGCTCCTTTCCTGGCCTCTCGGACCAGATTAAAAGGCTTCTCTTTGGAGTAATTGTAACGAATGCGGAACGCGCATTCAACCTTTTTTCTTTCATATCCCGGAAAAAAAACACCGCCGGCGATACTCGTTCACCGGCGTCGGATGGATCGATGCTGATCGCGCATATTTCAGCGATAGAGGCTCTTTATTGCACTCCATGTCGATGATTCGGTCGCGACGACGGCCGAGCGGGCCACCTTGATCTGGAAGGCGAGCCGCTGATCCACCGGTGGATTGCCCGTCCAGCTCAGTGTTGCGGTACCGGTTAGGGCAAATCCGCGCGCGATGGTGACACCGTATATCAGTAGTACGTCACGCCCGTCTGGGCCGGTGACGCCCGTGAAGTCGTTGACCCACTGCCCGTTGAGCACGAGATTATCAATGGTGACGATCGTCCCGCCATCGACGGCCCTCGTACGAACGAAGATCACATCGAATCCCGAATGCTCGGTCGAGTAATGGAGATTCCTGCCGCCCAGGGAAAAAACGACGGTCTCGGTGTTATAATCGTACACCAGGCTGAACGGTTCGGAGACGCCGCTGTGCCATTCATAACTCGCCGTTATCACGAGATCCATCGTTGACTGCCCCATATCGAGCTCGTGTTCCGGGCCGCTCAGGTCACCGATCCGCCCCTCGGCGGTGAACACGGACTCTGATAGATATCTCATCAGTTCCGTATCGGTATTGAAATGAAGCGTTCTCAGATATGCGCGCGGCGATCCCGGGAGGGATGCGATAACGATTAACAGTACAAACCACAGCGTTGTACGCTTCATCAGTTCCTTCTCCAGCCGGCACCGATTTCTCGAAGTTTTCAGGGAAAATCTGGGATTCGATGCCGAGTATATAACAAGAACCGGGCAAGTCATACTCCTCTATTGGATATTATAACATAAATTATTACTTGAGTCTATATGTAAGTTGGAGATGCCGGCGGCAAACATGTCTCAACGGGGAGCGCCGCCGGCGCACTCTCGGCTGCTTACTTGATCTGGTCCATCTTCTGCCTGACCCATGCGCGCAGCTGTATTGCATTCTGATCGTTCGGCCGCAGGTTCAGCACGGTATGGATCTCCTCGAGTGCATTGAGGTACTGTTCGGCCTGCGCGTAGGCCATGGCGAGGTTGTTGTGGAGAGCGTACGAATCGGGAGCGTACTCGACGGCCCGGCTCCATGTCTCGATCGCCGCATCGAGATCGCCCCGCTGCTGGTAAAGATAGCCGAGGTCAAGGCTCCACTGTTCCCTTTCCGGCGAATGCTTCACGGCACCGCGGTATGCTTCGATCGCCCGTTCTTCGTTCCCGATACGTTCGCATGCCATTCCCAGGCTGCCCCACACGTCACCGTCGCGCGCGTACAGGCCCACCGCCTTCTCCAGCGCACCGACCGCTTCATCGTAATTCCCCATCTCTAGCAGCGCATTGCCAATATAGTACAAGACCCGGTAATTCGTGGGATCGAGCTCGATGCTGCGCCGGAACAATCTCAGCGCTTCCTCGTACCGCCCCTCGAGCAAATGGACCTGCCCCAGCAGGTAGGCGTAGTCGGCGGCATCCGGGTCCTGCGCGACCGCCTCCTCGAGCATCCGGCGGCTTTCGCCGAGCCTGTTCTCGATGAGTAGAGCCGCGCCCAGTTTCGCCTTTTCCTGGGCCTCATTGCTGCCGTGCGCCTCGAACAGATCGGTGTTGACAAACAGCAACGCGGCGATCCCCGCGGCGAGTGGAACGGGGCGGAGCATCTTCCTCCCCCGGGACGCGGCGAATGCGGCGAGGAGTATCAGGGGGGGAACCATTCCCATGCGGAAACGCGCCGTTATAAAGAATGGAATGAGAAGAAGCGCATAGACGATCAACCAGCCGGCCACAAGGCGCGTGGTGCCGCTGCTCCCCCCGTGCCGCCACCCGAGAATCATGCCGACCAGCGCCAGCGGAAAGATGATCCCCCACGGGAACGCGAACCACGGCACCTTCCATACCAGAATATTGAGCGGAAAGGAGGTGTTGAAATAGGGATCCCGGTTGTTGGCGATCTCGTGCGCGTTCATGACGAAATAGATCTTTTTCAGAGTGAGAATCGCCGCGTCTCCGGGATTGGAAGTGATCCAGTCCCACGCCCTCCCGATCCAAACGTTCGAGACCTCACTCGAATCGAGCTCACGCCCCGTTATCTCCTCCGCCACATCGTGCGATAGCCGCACGAAATTCGACCAGCCGGTCTGGCGATGCCGCATCTCCGGGACGACCACCGTCCGGCCCGTCGCCTCCGCATTGTTACCGGCATAGAGATTCACGCCTCCCTGGCCGGCGATGAAAACGAACGCCCCCTCTTCCCGGGCGTTGAATGCCGTCACGATCACAGCCGGGACGAGCGCGACCGCAATGAACCAGACGAGAATGCTTTTTGAAATGGCGGGTTCACGGCGAATCCGCGTCCAGATGAATATACCCAAGACGGGGATCAGCGCGAGTGCGTTGGGACGCGCAACAACGGCGAGACCGAGGAAAACGGCGGCAACGATATACATGGCGACAGCCGGCCGGGCCAGCGTGAAAAAGAGCATCCATGCAAGGAGCGCGACGAACAGGTTCGGGATCAGGAGCTCGGCGTCGAAGAAAAGGAGCGGGCCGTAGAGAACCGCTATGACGGTTGCCCACAGCGCCGTCTTTTTACCGCCGATCCGCCAGCCGCAACCGGCAAGCGCCGCAACGGTGCCGCTCCCGATCACCATCTGCACGATGCGCGCCGCCAGGAGATCGTGTCCGAAGATTCGATATATCAAGGATAGAAAGAACGGATAGAGCGGGGCGCGGAAGAAGGCCCGGCCCCCCATGCTCCACGTCCCGTCGGCCCAGCCGCTCGCCCACTCGTCGTGCCACTGGGCGTCGACGATGAGGCCTTCGAAGAACGGTGAACCGCGAAACGAGATGAGATAGATGACCCGCACGAGCAGCCCGGCAAAGAACGCGATGATCATGATTTTTTTCATGGTCAGCAGTTGTCGTCCCGTGTCGTTTTCCGGAGAATTTCGATCCATGGTAGTCCAGGTAAAAATTAACCGAGAAATTGTTTCGTCAGTTCCGCCACGAGGGCGTAGTTCTCGGCGACCGTGCTGAGGGGATCCTCGTCCCGGAAGACCTGCTTGTCGAGCTGGTAGGCGGGATTTCCCCCCGGCCAGATGCGCCAGCTATCGTTGTCGATCACATCGGCGACGACGAGCTTCCCATCCGAGCGCCGGCGCCCCACCTCGATCTTGAGGTCGACAAGCGTTACGGGGCCGTGGCGGGTGTCGATCCCACCCCATGCGCGCTCGAGGATCCCGAAGGTCGGGATCATCATCTCTTCGACGATCTCCCGGCGCTCGCCGGGGGGAACGACCGGTGCGATCTCCATCAGCGGATCGGCACCGGCGATCGGCTCAGTATGCGAATAGAGCAGCCAGCGGCCGTCGTCGAACTCGATGATCGGATCGGTATAGATTCCCTTTTCCCAGACACCGTCGTGCAGAAAACGCTCCCGCGCCTCTTCCTCGGACATCTGGTACGGGACCTCCGCGGCGGGTGAGGTGACAACCGACCACTTGTGATTTATTTCGGTGACGGGTTTCTCGAACCGTTGCGGCGCGCCGTCGCCGCGCCGCCGCGCGGGGTATATCATCAGGTAGCTTACCCCCCCCAACCCGCGGACGATCAGCGCGAGCGGCAGCATCTCGCAGTCGTGACAGAGGAGCGTGTTCGGCGCGGCCCGCTCGATAAAGGCCGTCGGGAGACCGCGGCGGTTCAACAGGGTGAAGACATTGGCCGCCTGCGTCGTCTTGTGCACGCTGATCCCCGAGATCTCGGCCCGCTTCGCCGCATCTCCCGCGGTGAGGACATCCTTGGTTTCCAGTATGACGGTATGTTCCCGCCCCCCGGGGCGTATCGATTTCGTTTTTCCCTCCACGATGTGCATGGCTCTGACTCCGTATGGTGGCTCACGGTCCAGTAATTTCCAGGATTTATATATTAAAGCACAGGACCGGTGCTGTCAACGGCAATGGATAACGGCGATTGCCAACGGATATAGAAAACGGCGATTGCCACGAATCGACACGATCGCCGCCCGCGGCGTGGGACGGTGCGCCAATGCGCCCTCGGGGGGATATAATACGAATTCCAGTTCCGACGTCGGAACCAAATGTACGCTACACCGTACATTTACTCCCAATGCTGGGAGTGAAAAATCACCCGTTCAACCCTCCCCGCACACGGTATAACCTTTGAATCTTCGAATCTTTGAGTCTTTGCTTATTGACACGCTCGAATTTTACGCTATACTTTTTGAATACTTTAAATCTTGATTCCTGCGGCTGAAATAAGAGCCCGTAAAATTAGATTTTACTGCAATATTTCATCCGATCGAAAGGGACTCCTTTCGCGTGCCGAAGAAACAACCGCAGATTGACGAATCACTCGAGCGGCACCTCACTATTCTGACGAAGCAGATCTCGGGCGGAAAGGTCATCCCCTTTCTGGGCGCGGGTGTGAACCTCGTGGGACGCCCCCCGGGGACATCATTCGAGTGTACGAAAACACTTCCCAGCGGCACCGAGCTGGCATCGTACCTGGCCGAAACGTTCGGGTATCCATCCATCGAAGCGGGAAATCTGACGCGCGTATCGCAGTACGTGGCAGTCATGACCGGTTCCGGCCCCCTCTATGACGAACTGCGTTCGGTGTTTAAAATCGATTGCGACCCATCACCCCTGCACCATCTGCTGGCAGCACTCTCTACAAAATTACGGGGCAATGATCGTGCGCCGGATCATCAGCTTATAGTAACGACAAATTACGACGATCTCCTCGAACGGGCGTTCGAGGCCGAAGATCAGCCTTTCGATCTCCTGATCTATATCGCCGATGGCGAGGATGCGGGGAGATTCTTGCACAGGCCGCCGGACGGTTCCATTCTTCTGATAGAGAAGCCGAATGAATACCGTGGCCTGGATTTCAAGCGGCGGCCGGCGATCCTCAAGATACACTGAACGCTCGATCGCGACGACTCGGAGCGCGACAGCTTCGTGATAACGGAAGATCATTACATAAACTATCTCGCGCACGTCGGCACCTCCTCCATGCTTCCTCCCAACGTCATCAACAAGCTGCGCAGGAGCAACTTCCTGTTTCTCGGATACAGCCTGCGTGATTGGAACCTGCGCGTTTTCCTGCACCGTATCTGGGGGGAGCAAAAACTGACGTACAACTCGTGGGCGATTCAACGGAATCCCGATGAGATAGAAAAGAAATTCTGGGAAAAACGGAACGTGGAAATTTACAACATCGACCTCGAACGGTATGTCGCCGAACTGTCGAGACGCTTAAATAGATTGTAAACGGCTTTTCAGCATCGAAGTTGCATGTATTATTACCGGCTCCGTGATTCGAACTGCATCGGCAGCCGATGGAGAAAGATGTAATGCTCCCCGCATGCCCCTATAAGGGACTGGTACCGTATACCGAAGAGGACGAGCCCTTCTTCTTCGGCCGCGATGCGGAGCGTGAGATCATCGCGGCCAACCTGATGGCGTCGCGTTTGACGCTCGTATACGGCCCGAGCGGCGTCGGAAAGAGCTCCATACTCCAGGCGGGAGTCATGCATGACCTGCGCGGACAGGTAGAGGATTCCATCCGACGTTCCGGCAACGGCAATCCCGATTTTATCGTTTTGATAATGAACTCCTGGTCCGGTGACCCGGCAATCGATCTCGCCGACTGCATAAACACTTCCGTACAAGATTTTACAGGGGATCGACTCGAGCTCGGCCGGCAGGAACCGCGGTCGCTCGTCGAGACACTCGGATTCTGGACCGATCGCCTCGATTGCGATCTGTATATAATCCTGGACCAGTTCGAGGAGTATTTCACCTACCATGGGCAGGCCGGTGATGCCGATCCGTTCGCCGTGGAGTTCGCCCGGATCCTGAAACGGCGGGATCTCCGGGTCAATTTCGTCGTATCGATTCGCGAGGATGCCCTGGCGAAGCTCGACTACTTCAAGGGGAAAATTCCAGGCCTGTTCGATAACTACTTGCGAATAGATCATCTCGATCTCGAGTCCGGAAGGGCGGCTGTAGAGAAGCCGATCGGCGTATACAACGCAATGCAGGACGATGGGGGATTGCCCGTTGAGATAGAGACTGCACTCGTAGAGGCCGTACTGGATCAGACGAGGACCGGCCGGGATCTGTTCGATGTCACCGGACGGGGGGGCATTCGCGACGGTGGGGAAAAGACGGCGCACATAGAAGCGCCGTACCTCCAACTGGTAATGACACGCTTATGGAATGAGGAAATGACCGCTGGCAAAAAAATATTGAAGCACGGCACGCTCGGAAAACTCGGGGGGGCGGAGCAGATCGTGAGCAGCCACCTCGACGAAGCGATGGAAAAGCTCACCGTGGAACAGCAGTGGATCGCGGCGAGGGCCTTTCATTTCCTCGTGACCCCTTCCGGCATGAAAATCGCCCACACAATCGAGGATCTCGCCGACTCGGAATATGTGAACGCTCCGCAATCCGAACTGAAGCAGGTGCTGGACAAATTATCGGCCCCCCACATTCGAATCATGCGCACCGTCGCCCCCTCCCCTGGTAAACCAGGAGTCAAACGGTACGAAATCTTTCACGACGTCCTCGGACAGGCAGTCCTGAGCTGGCGCGCCCGGTATGTAAAGGAACGGGAGCAGCGCGAGGCCGAGAAAAAGGCAGCGGAGGATGCAGCGGCCAGAGAGCTGGTGGCGGCGGCCAGAGAGCGGGAGGCGGCACGAAGCCGCTATCTGAAACGTCTAAAATACTTGGTAATAACGCTCAGTGTGGCTTTCACCATCGCAATTATTACCAGTCTCATCGCACTCAATCGGAATGACTACGCCGAAGGCCAGAAAGAGATCTCTCTTGCCCGGGGGCTCGCCGCTCAATCGGAACTGACGTTTCGCTCCAGGGGAAATCTGCTCCCCCGCTCCGTGCTCCTCGCCGTCGAATCGATGTGGAGATATCACACACTGGAGGGCGATATCGCGCTCAGGCAAGGGATTTCCCGCCTCGTCCCGGAGACGGCTCGACTCACTCACGAGAATTTCGTCACTGCCATTGCCTTCAGCCCCAATGGCGAGCTCGTGGCCACGGGAAGTTGGGATAACACCGCCCGCATCTGGCGCACGG
>CBFCXB010000030.1:0-11969 GCA_965601905.1 uncultured bacterium
CTCGAGAAATCGGAATCTTCCGGCGTGCTCGCCCGCCTCGGTCTCGAGCCGAGCGGGTATTGCCTCGTCACGCTGCACCGCCCCTCGAACGTCGACGACCCGGAGGTATTTCGCGGCATCTTCGGCGCTCTCGCGCAGCTCTCGGAGACACTTCCCGTCGTTTTCCCGGTACACCCCCCTACACGGAAGATGATCGACGGCGGGGATCCCCCGTTCGAAACGCCGCCCGCTCTCAGGTTGATAGAGCCGGTCGGGTATCTCGATTTTCTCGCCCTGATGCGGCATGCACGAATCGTGGTTACCGATTCAGGGGGAATCCAGGAGGAGACAACGGTGCTCGGCGTTCCCTGCCTGACGGTGCGCGAGAATACGGAGCGTCCCATAACGATTTCGATGGGCACCAATACCCTCGTCGGAACGAGTGGGGAGCGTATCATTTCCACCGCGCGTGGGATTCTCGCGGGGGGATGCGGCGATCACCGCATACCACCGCTCTGGGATGGAAAGACGGCCGGGCGGATAGCGGATGTCCTCGAAAAAGCCTTCCGATAACACCGGGACCATCGCCGGCGTACGGGGAGAAACGTCGGTTACGGCGGGCTACTTCTGGAGCTTCGGCGCGACGGCGCTCCCATTGGTCAGCATCTTCATCGCCTCGCTCATCATCGCCCGTATGATGGGCCCCGCGGTTGTCGGCCTGGTGAGCCTGACGATGGCGCTCGCCACGGTGCTGCTTATCGTTGCCAAGTTCGGCGTCGACGGCGCCGCCTCCCGTCTCATCTCGGAATACGATGTTTCGGCGCCGCACCTGATTCCGCGCCTCGTGCGCTGGAGCGTACTGCTGCGGCTCGTCTTCACCGTACCGACGGCCGTGGCCGGAGTTGCATTCGCGCCGCATTTCACGCGACTGTTCGGCCAGGCGGAGCTTCTTCCACTTTTCCGTCTGGGGGGGCTCTTGATACTCGCGGTGAGTGTCAATGAGCTGGCGGCGCTTCTCGTGCTCGGCCTCAAACGATTCAGACTTCTGTTCTCGATGCGGGTAGCGATGCTCGTCTTGCGGGTGACGCTCGTTGCCCTCGCCGCGGTCTTTGCCCTGGGGGGGCGGGGGATCATCGGCGCATACATCATAACGGCGCTTCTGCCGGGCCTATTCGTGCTCGCGATACTGTTCGGCATGCGACCGCGCGGCGGCGGGGCGGGGGAGGAACCGGTATTCGGGAGGCTCCTCCGCTTGAGTGTACCACTGGCAGTAAGCGGGGCCTCGGTGGCGATATACTCGCTGCTCGACAAGCTCATGCTCGGTTATTTCGAGGAACCGTCGCAGGTCGGTCTGTATACGGTTGCGCGTAACGTCGTCGAGACATCCCTTTTTCCCACCTTCGCCCTCGTCATGGCGTTGCGCCCGGCGCTGGCAGGGGCGTACGCTGCGGGTAATCGCGCGCGGTGCTCACACCTCGTCAACCGTTCGCTCCGCAACGCGTTTTCCTATTCCTCGTGCGTCGTCGTGGTATTCGCGTGTCTCGCCCGCCCACTCATTACGGGGCTCTTCACGGACGCATTCGCCGAATCGGCCGCACTGCTCATTCTGTTCCTTCCGCTCGTCGTCATGCGGAGTCTCGGTTCGGTGATTCTCCCCGGTCTCATCGCGGCCGATCGGGCGGGAACGTACGCGCGTCTCACGTTCGTTGGGGCGCTTCTCAATTTCGTACTGAATATGCTTTTCATACCGGTGTACAAGGCGAAGGGCGCAGTCGCCGCAACGCTGCTTTCCTACCTGCCCGTCGAGATCATCGGACTTAGGGCTGTGGTGCAGTCGTTCCCGGATATCTGGCTGCGGGGAGATACGTGGCGCGTCGTGAAAACGGCCGCTGCCGGCATGATCGTTGTCGCGACATACTGGTACGTGACACCAGAGCCGTCCACATTCGTCATCGCGATCGCGCAGGCGATTATTGTATCGATGGTATTCACGCTGCTGCTGCTTCTCCTCCGGGCCCTCACGCTGGAGGAGGTGCGCGATTATCTCAGACCGTTTATACGGCGGAGGAGCAATATGTAGATGCCGCGCGTGGGGCCTCGCGGCGTGAGAGGCAGCAATCGTTCTTGACAAGATATGGTAAATACACGATCCTAGATATAGTGTTTTCGGATGAGGTGTCATTTGACAACGGTTGGTTTTATTGTACCGGTAGTGCTGTCATTCGCGTTCGGGTATCTATTCACCCCACTCGTGCGAGGGATGGCGGTACACTGGAAGATCTGCGAAAAACCCAACGGACGATCATCGCGTGATATCGCACATATCGGCGGCATCGCCATCATCGGCGCGATCCTGCTCGCGCTCATCCCCGTATTCGTGTTGTTTCTGCCGTACCATCCTGTGCAGCGTGCATTTCTTCCGATTCTGATCGGGAGCGGTTTCTTTACGTTTCTCCTCGGCATTATCGACGATCTGAGAAGCCTGCACTATCTCTACAAGCTCTTTTTCCAGATCGCCGTGGCGATCTTCATCTCGGCGGGGGGTGTTGCGCTGCTCGACCATTTCGGAATCATTCACCTGTCACTTTCCACCGCGCTTATCGGGTTCGGATGCGGCGCTCTGTGGATGCTGGCCATCACAACATCATTCAATCTCATCGACGGCATCGATGGACTCGCCTCGGGGCTTGCACTCATTGCATCCGTCGCCTTCGCCGTTGCGGGATACCTGTTCGACCAACCACTCGTGATGTCCCTGTCGCTGGTCGTGTTCGGCGCGGTGCTGGCCTTTCTTCGTTACAACTTTCCCCCGGCGCAGATCTTCATGGGCGATTCGGGGAGCCTTTTTCTCGGACTCATATTCGGCCTCTTGACGCTGCTGCTCCTCGTGCCCGGAAGGGCGATACTGTACCGCATGGCGGGCTGCATCTTCATTCTCAGCATTCCCCTGATCGATACAACACTCGCATTCGCCAGGAGGCTGCTCACCAATCATCCCGTTTTCGAAGCCGATCTCAAACACCTTCACCATATATTGCTGTACCGTTTCGAGTCGGTGCGGAAGGTGGATATCTTCCTGTGGTGCCTCGCAACGGTACTCGGATGCCTCGGTGTTCTAACGATGATGGGAAATATTCTGGCGCTTGTGTTGGCCGTTGCGGTGCAGCTAGCGGTTTTCGTTCTAGCCCTTCGCGAAATGGTTCACTTCGCCCTCCCCCACGAAAAGGTGGAGGACATCCTCGGACGCAGTGGGATCACCGCATCCCGGTTCGTGCCGCGTAGGGAATAATCCGTTCACGTTTCCAATTGTCATTTTTCTGTTCCTGTGATAGCTTCCGAGGTGAATTTCTGCATCTGATTTATGGAAATGCGGAGGAGTTGCGCACGTGAATCGAGTAAGAAAGGTTGTTCTCGCTGCCAGGATGGATACCATATCGCTCATTTATTTCGAGCGCGTGCTCGATCAATTACGCGACGCACACCCCAGGCATGCCTTTATCGATTTCCGTAATGTTGCGGGCCTGGGAAAACGTCACGGAAAAAATCTCGGCAGCGTCGTCGCCATGCTTGAACGAAAAGAGGTCGATATCGTCGTTGCGAACGCATGTGAAGTGCCCCTGCGTCTTCATGCGGATGTGTCAATCGCCGCGGTGCCCGAGCGGGGTAATCCCTTCGATGTGCTTGTCGCGCGGCAAGAGCTCATACTCGACGAACAACCGGAGCATATGCGTCTCGCGGTGACCGATCAAGTGAGCAGGTTGCAGTTGCTCTACTACCGGCCCGATCTCGTGATCAGGCACGAGAAGGCCGGCCTGGATTCCTTGAACAAGCTTTTGGAGGACGATGAGGTCGATGGGTTCGTAACCGCTGCCGCGGAGATCGAGGCGCTCAACCAGCAGGATCGAGTCGTCGAAGTCTTCACAAGCTCGGTCTGTACACCGATAGCCGGTCAGGGTGCAATCGGCCTCATAACGCGCAAGAATGATAGGGAAGCGCAGTCCGCTATTGCCGCGATCAATGATCCGTCGAGTTTGACCGAAGTGGAGCTCGAACGCATGTTTCTCGCCACGATATGCAGGGACAGCACGATCCCGGTGGGCGTGCTCGCGAAGAGGGAGAGGGACACGTTCGAGATCGAGGTCGCGATCACATCACCCGACGGCACGGAAAAAGTCACCGGCTTCCTAGACGGCATTGTCGGTCAGGAAAAAGAGGTCACCGGCAAGCTCGCCGACGAATTGCTCGCCTCCAGCGGGAAGCGGATCATCGGGGCATACAGTTGATCGATGATCCGGTAAACATGTACCATGCTTGATAGAAAACTGATACGGAAAGATCCAGAACGCGTGCGGGAGGGTATCGCGCGAAAAGGCGTCGATTTCGATCTCAATTCGTTTCTCGCACTCGACGAGCGGATGCGGAACCTTATTCAGGAAACCGAAAAGCTCAAGCACGAGCGCAATGTTACATCCCAACAGGTCAGTACGTTGAAAAAAGAGAACAAGGATGCCACGGCGGTAATAGAGCGCATGCAGAGAACGGCAAAACGGATCAAGGAGATCGATCAGGAGTTGAAGGAACTCTCCGCCATACTTGACAAGCAAGCCCTTGCGATACCGAACATGCCGCACGAATCGGTGCCGTACGGGACCTGCCCGGACCACAATGTCGAGGTCAGGCGATGGGGGGAAATCGCCGAGCCGCCTCAAAAACCGTTACCGCACTGGGAGATCGGCGAGAGGCTCGGGATTCTCGATCTCACCGGCGGCGCCAAGCTGAGCGGCCGGGGATTCGTCGTGCTCAGAAACGACGGCGCGCGTTTGGCGCGCGCCCTCGTCAGCTTCATGCTCGATGTCCATCATCGTCAGGGGTACGAGGAACTGTCCGTTCCGTACATGGTGTCGAGGGACTGCATGGTCGGCACCGGCCAGCTTCCAAAGCTGGAAGAGGATATGTACAGTTGCGAGAAGGACGATCTTTTCCTCATTCCCACGGCGGAGGTGCCGGTAACGAATTTACATCGGGACGAGATTCTCGACGGGGACCGTCTGCCGATCAAGTACACGGCGTTCAGCCCCTGCTTCAGGCGCGAGGCGGGCAGTTACGGGCAGGATACACGAGGACTCATCAGAGTGCACCAGTTCGACAAAGTGGAGATGGTACGGTTCGTGAAGCCGGAAGACTCGTACGGTGATCTCGAGCAACTGCTCGACGACGCGGTCGAGATTCTTCAACTCCTCGAGATCCCGTACCGCGTCATCGAGCTCTGCAGCATGGATCTCAGTTTCAGCGCCGCGAAGTGCTACGATATCGAGACGTACGCGACAGGAACCGGCCGGTGGCTCGAGGTGTCCTCGTGCAGTAATTTCGAGGATTTTCAGGCAAGGCGTTCCAACATCCGTTTCAGGCGCACCAAGTCCGACAAGCCGGATTTCGTACACACGTTGAACGGTTCCGGTCTCGCGCTCCCCCGCGTCATAGCAACGATTCTCGAAGTCAACCAGACGCCGACCGGCAAGGTGCGCATTCCCAAAGCGCTCGTGCCGTACATGGGTGGTACGGAGCTACTCGAGGCCTGATGTGAAGATGCCTTCACCAAGAAATCTTCCCTTCCTGCTGAGAGTCTACTTCATCGTCGGCGGCATTCTACTCGTCACCCTGGCGCTCTTTTACAACCACAGTCTGATCAGGCGCATGCAGGAGCAGTCGAAGGACATGACGCGCCTCTTTTCGCGATTTCTCACGATCGAGTTTAGGGAGGTCGAGGACAGCAAGCGTCAGGAGATCATCTCCGAGATACGTGGCACGATCAGTCTGCCGTTCGTCGTGACCGACAAGGACGGGCGTCCGATGATCTGGGCGCGAATCGGCCTGCCGCAGGTCGACAAGCTCAGCAGGATGCTCGATTTCGATCCGGGGAACCCGAACGATCCGCTCCTCATCGAGGTACTCGAGAAGGCTCGGGAATTCGACCACATCAACGAACCGATCAGAAGCGAGAGCGAGGACCTGTACTTCGTGATACACTACGGTCCCTCGCAACTGACTCGCGAGCTCGCCGTAGCACCGTACATCCAGGTCGCCGTATTCGTGCTGTTCATGCTTCTGGGATTCCTCGGCTTCAGGGCGGTGAAGATCGGGGAGCAGCGCTCGATCTGGGTCGGCATGGCCAAGGAGACCGCCCACCAGCTCGGTACGCCCCTCTCTTCCATCATGGGATGGATCGGCATGGTCAAGGAGGAGGTAGGCGGCACGGAGTGTTCCGAGCGGTTGGCGGAAGCACTCGGTGAAGCCGAAAACGACATCAAGCGGCTCGGGAAGATATCAGCGCGGTTCAGCAAAATCGGATCCAAGCCGAAGCTCGAATTCCAGAAAATCACCCCGATCATCGAGGAGACGGTGTGGTACTTCGAACGGCGCAGGCCTTCTCTCAAGATACACTCGACGATCACGGTCGAGATGGAGGAACTGCCCCTCGTACGGTGCAGCAGGGATCTCATGGAGTGGGTGTTCGAAAACCTCATGAAAAATTCACTCGATGCGATTGAGGGTGATATGGGAAAGATTCATATTACTGGTAGAATGAACCGCGGCGAGAATCGTGTGGAGATCGAGTTCGGCGACAACGGGAAAGGTATGAGCGCGGGGCTCCGGAACCAAATCTTCTCGCCGGGGTTTACTACAAAGAGCAGGGGATGGGGGCTCGGCCTCGCACTGGTGAAGCGAATCGTCGAGGAGATCCATCACGGATCGATCAAGGTCCTGCACACGCAGCCGGGCAAAGGAACGACATTCCTCATCACCTTCCCGGTCGACTGAGATACCGCGAGGGAGACGTACGGTGAAGGGAAAACGTATACTCTGGGTTGATGACGAAATAGATCTTCTACGCTCGCATATCATCTTTCTCGAGGAAAAGGGGTACGAGGTGATGGGCGTCTCGAGCGGGGAGGAGGCGATCGAGGTGCTCGAGAAGGAACGTTTCGATCTTCTCCTGCTCGACGAAACCATGCCGGGTAGAAGCGGGCTCGATACCCTCCAGGGGATCAAGGAGATCGACGCGAACCTGCCGGTAATCATGATCACGAAGAACGAGGCGGAGAATCTCATGGATCAGGCGATCGGAATGAAAATCGACGATTACCTTCTCAAGCCAATCAATCCCCTCCAGATCTACTCCGCCGCCAAGCGGCTCCTCGACGCGCACAGGATCCAGGAGGGGGCGGTGAGCAAGGATTACCTTCAGACCTACCGGCGGATTGACGGGATGATCTCTCCCGCCTTGGACTGGAAGGGATGGGCCAATGTGCACCAAGAGCTCTCCGCCTGGGATCTCGAGTTCGATCACTTCAGCGAAACGGGGCTCGACCAGACGCATCGGGATCTGCGCAAGAAGTGCAACATCGATTTCGCGCGGTACGTCGAGGAGCACTACGTCAACTGGATCAATGCGAAGGAACAACCCGTGCTCAGCATGAGCGCATTCAACCGGTTTGTCTACCCGCATATACGCGGTGGCCGCAAGGTCTATTTCGTTGTCATCGATTGCATGCGGTATGACCAGTGGTTGAAGATCGAGGACCTGCTCGTCCCCTTCTACAATGTAGAACGTGATTACTACTATTCGATCCTGCCGACCGCGACGCCGTACGCCCGGAATGCGCTCTTCTCGGGCCTCTTTCCCCTCGAGATCAACGAGCGCTACCCCAATTACTGGCTCGAGCGTTCCCGTGACGAGCTGAGCAAGAACAGGTTCGAGCAGGAACTACTGATCGAGCAACTCCGCCGGTCGAACCTCGGCAACATCTCGGTCAAGTACGTCAAGATCTACGAGACGGGGGAGGCCAACGAAATACGTAAACAGGTCGACAGCTACCGCTCGATCGACCTCGTCGCGCTGGTGTTCAACTTTCTCGACATCCTTGCGCATGGACGCAGCCAGAGCGAGATTCTTCAGGAAATCGCGCCGAACGAGAGTGCATTCCGGTCGCTCATGCGATCGTGGTTTATCCATTCGGCCCTGTTCGAAATCCTACAGAAACTGTCGCGTCACGAGGCGGTCGTCGTTATAACGACCGATCACGGCTCGATACTCGGCAAAAAAGCGAGCCTCGTGCACGGCAACCGCGACACTTCGACCAACCTCCGGTACAAGTTCGGCGAGAATCTCAACGGCGATCCGAAGCAGACCCTCCTTGTCAGGAAACCGAGGATGTTCAAGCTTCCCGCCGAGGGTCCCTCGAAGAACTACATTATCGCCAAGGAGAACTACTACTTCGTCTATCCCACGAGGTTCCACGAATACGAGCGCCAGTACCTCGGCACCTTCCAGCACGGCGGGATATCACTCGAGGAGATGATCGTTCCCTGCATCACTCTATTGCCGAAATGATTCCGGCCCGGTTTCGGCGCCACACTCCTGTTGCGCCGTTGCCTGCAAACGACTACACTACACGGACGGTGAGTGACAGACGGCTGGAGTGCGTCTCATGGAGCGATTGAAAAAGTTGGAAGGATCCCCCGCGCGGCGATCAGTGAGGAGTGAATCCCCCGCCCGAACGCGCGAGATCGGAAGGCGCCTCGGCGAAATTCTCCCCGCGGGCGTTGTGATATCGCTCGAGGGTGGTCTGGGAGCGGGCAAGACGCTCTTCGCCAAGGGGATCTGCACCGGCCTCGGGATCGATGACGAGGTCGTGAGCCCGAGCTTCATCCTCGTTGAGGAGTACCAGGGTGTGTTTCCTGTTCTCCACTTCGATCTCTATCGTCTCGATGAACTGGGGGAGGTGGAGGGTATAGGCCTCTATGAGGCGATCGATGGACGGAACGTCGTACTCGTCGAATGGGGCGACAGACTTCCCGAAAGAACGGTTCGCTACGATATACGTGTACACCTCGCTATACGGAGTGAGGGGGAGCGTGAGATTCGCGTCGAGGCGCCGCTGTTACTGTTAGAGGCGTTTCTGGACGCGTGAGGCGACAATGCTCTCCTCTTCGAGGTGCATCGCGGGCAACGACGTTGGCATGGACGGACGATCGCCCCTGCCGGGCTCTCCCGTTTTCGATATGATTGCTGCCTATGAATAAACAGCGGGATACGACGACACTCGCACTCGATACATCCCACATGAAGGGGAGCGTGGCGGTCGTTCGCGGCACGGAGCTTCTCTCGGAGATCGTGTTCGACGCGAGCGATACGCATTCGGCGACGCTGATGCCGGCGGTCGATGCGTGTCTCGAGACGGCGAAGCTTCCCCTGCGCCTGATCGATCGGTTCGCCGTCGTCACCGGCCCCGGTAGCTTCACGGGTCTCAGGATCGGGCTCGCGACGATCAAGGCGTTCGCCGCGGTGCGTGGCCGCCCCGTTGTGCCCGTGACGAGCCTCGAGGTGCTTGCCGCGGCCCTCCCGTTCACGTCGTTTCCGGTGCTGGTCCTGATCGATGCGCGCCGCGGCGAGGTTTACGGGGGACTGTACGATACGCGGGAAGGCTTGCCGGTGCAGCTCGTTCGACCCTTCTCGGCCGGGCCGGCGCGGGCGGTGGAGCTTGTGATGACGGCGTCGGGCGGGGGATCGCTTCTTCTCTGCGGTACGGGGGCCGAACGGTATGGCGACGTGCTTTCATCCGTCGCTTCGCCGGGCAGCCGGTTCGCGGGTTCCCGGTGGTCGATCCCCTCCGCGTCCCACCTCGCCGCACTGTCCGGCGTGAAACCCGCCGTATGCGGCGCCGATCTTCACGCACTCGAACCCCTGTACATTCGGCCGCCCGATGCACGGCTTCCGTCTGCGGCGAAGCTTCGGGCCGGTGGAGGTCCATGAAGGAGACAAGGAGCCCTATCAGGGATATGCTTGCAGAGGACATTCCGCAGGTAATGGATATCGAGCGTGCGAGTTTTCCCACCCCCTGGACGGAAGGGATGTTCCGGCACCAGTTGCTCCTCTACGACATCGCGGTGAACCTCGTTACCGAGGTGGAGGGGATCGCTTACGCCGTGTCGTGGATCGCCTCCGATGAAATCCATCTTCTCAGCATAGCCGTGGCTCCTTCGGAGCGGCGTCGTGGATACGCATGCGGGCTCCTGAAGGAGGTAATTCGGCGGGGAGCGACGATGGGCGCGAGGACGGTGATTCTAGAAGTCAGGAGGGGCAATGCGGCTGCACAAAAATTCTACGAGGGGCGGGGATTCATCGTGATCGGTATACGCAGGCGGTACTATGCGGATACGGGGGAGGATGCAATCGTGATGGAGCTTGACATTGAGATTTGAGCCCGATATCCGTTACCCGGGACGGTTCGTTAGCAGGGCGCGACTCGCCGTGATACTCGGTTCCGGACTGTCGACGATGGAACGTGCCATCGAGTCCGAGCTGTCATGCCCGTATAGCGCGGTGCCCGGACTCCGCCCGACATCGGTCCCGGGGCATGCCGGGCGGCTTCTCCTCGCACGCATGGGGGAGGAGCGGGTGATACTCTGCGCGGGGCGCCATCATGTCTACGAGGGATTCGATCTCGAGAGCGCCGGCGCCGTGGTTAAAACGGTTGCCTCTTTGGGGTGCACGTCGATCCTACTGACGCAGGCCGCCGGCGGGCTGCATGGGAACCTGCCGGTCGGTTCATGGCTGGTACCCTCCGATGTAGTCTTTCTCCCTTGGCGGGGATGGGATGTGAACCGGGCGGGATGGGAGGCGAGACCGGATGGAGCCATTGCCGGCTGCGGCCCCCTGATAGATGCACACCTTCGTGATCTGGTGGTGCATGCCATGCACCAAGCGGGCATCACGCCGTGCGAGGGCACCTTGTACTGGACACCGGGACCCTGCTACGAGACTGCGGCCGAGGCGCGTGCTGCCCGTGGACTCGGCGCCGATGCGGCCAACATGTCGTGCCTGCCGGAACTGCTCGTGGCCCGTCGGGCTGGTATTGGAGCTGCCTGCCTCAGCTGGATCACCAACCAAACGGCCAACTGTTCACCGGACCGGACCGATCATGGAGAAATCGTGCGCATGGGTGAAGGGGTGGTGCGATCGCTGGCACGGATCGTCGCCGCGCTCACGCGCCGTCTCGGATAGGGAGAGGCGATCTGCGGTTTCCCGTGAGCTGCCCATTGTCATGAGGGCATGTGAAGGAAAAAAAGCCTTGGTCGTATTTTTGCATAGGTGATATCTTAAGATATGGTACGGATTGATGTTCAGAACGGGTCCAACGAGACGGGGGATGCTGGGCTATGAACTGGCTGAGGCGCGCGAAGCAGGGGATAAAAACCTGGCGGAAAAAGAACCTGCCGGACGGTTTGTGGGAGAAATGTCCCTCATGCGGTGAGATTCTATATAAAAAGGAGCTCAGCAAGTTGCTGTCCGTGTGCCCGAAGTGCTCGTATCACTTCCGCATCACGGCACGGCACTACATCAGGACTCTGACGGATGCGAGAACGTTCAGCGAGCTCGACTCCGAACTCGTTTCGGGGGATCCCCTGCGATTCAAGGACAGCAAACGATACCGGGACCGTATCAAGGATGCACGAAAAAAATCCGGCTGCACGTCCGCCGTCCTCACCGGAACAGCCGAAATAGGCGGCCGTCGAGTTGCGATCGGCGTAATGGAGTTCAGTTTCATGGGCGGTAGTATGGGCTCGGTGGTCGGCGAGAAGATTGCCCGTCTCGCCCGTCGTGCGATCGAGGAGCAGCTCCCTCTCATAATGGTCAGCGCATCCGGCGGGGCCAGGATGCAGGAGTCGATCCTTTCCCTCATGCAGATGGCGAAGACATCGGCGGCCGTTGCACAGCTCGCCAGGGCGGGCCTGCCGTTCATTTCGATACTCACGAATCCGACGACCGGTGGAGTGGCGGCGTCGTTCGCCTTCCAGGGGGATATCATCATCGCTGAGCCGCAGGCGCTGATCGGGTTCGCCGGTCCGCGAGTCATCAAGGAGACCGTGGGGGAGGAATTGCCCCCGGGATTCCAGCGCTCCGAATTTGTGCTCGAACACGGCATGAT
>CBFCXB010000031.1:0-11857 GCA_965601905.1 uncultured bacterium
TGGCGGGTGGCCGCTTCTGTATCTTGTGTTAACTTGGAATCTTTAGCTCCGCGATCGCGGCCCCGCAACGATTCACAATCCTCATCGCCGCCATCTCGATCGTTTCTAAGGAGATCCTGTATCACGCGACGGTGCGTATCGGCAAGCGCCTGCGGAGCGAGGCCTTGATCGCGAATGCATGGCACCACCGCTCTGACGCCTGGACATCCGCCGTGGCGCTCGTCGGCATCACGCTGGCCGTATATGTACCGAAACTCCGGGTGCTCGATTCGTATGCCGCGCTCCTCGTATCATTCTTTATCATCAAGATCGGCATCGAGATCATGCGCGGAGCGATCAGAAAGATCATCGACACCTCACCCCCCCAGGAACTGATCGAGAAGATATGCGCGGAGGTTCTGACCGTGCACGGCGTGAAGGGCTGCCACGACCTCACCGCGCGGTACTACGCGGACATGATCCGGATGGAAACGCACGTCGAGGTCGATCCTTCGCTGTCCGTGCTCGAATCCCACCGCATCGCGGACGAGGTGACGCGCAGGGTGAAGGAGCGATTCGAGGAGATCTCCCACATCCTCGTTCACATCGATCCGTACGGGAGAATCGATGGCGGGGAAGCGAACTGATGATTGACGCACGGGGATGACCCTGATGAAGGTGGAATTTTACAAACACAACATCGGTGAGGACGAGATCGAGAAGGTCCGGGAGGTGCTCCACTCCCTCTTCATCACCACGGGTGACGTGGTGTACGAATTCGAGGAGCGGCTGGCCGCCTATCTCGGCCTCCCCTATTCGGTGGCCGTCACGAGCTGCACCGCGGCGATGCAGCTCGCGCTGCTCGCGGCGGGCATTGGAGAGGGCGATGAGGTCATCACGACACCGCTCACCTTTATCGGGACGCCCAACAGCATCCTGATGGCGGGGGCGCAGCCCGTCTTCGCGGACGTCGATCGCGCGACCGGCAACATCGATCCGGCGGCGGTGGAATCCGCCGTCACCGAGCGAACCCGCGCAATACTGCCCGTACACCTCTATGGACAGATGTGCGATATGGAGGCCCTCCGGAAGATCGCCGACCGCCATGGCCTTGTTATTGTCGAGGACGCGGCGCACTCACTCGAGGCGGAGTACCGAGGTAAAAAATCCGGTCATTACGGCGATTATGCCTGCTTCAGCTTCTACGCCACGAAGAACATCACATCGGGCGAGGGCGGCGCGATCTCGGTCAAAGAGGCCGGCACGCGCGAGCGCCTCAGGAAACTGCGCCTGCACGGTCTCTCGTCCAGTGCCATCGATCGCTACACGAGTCGCTTCGAGCAGTACGACGTCGATCTGTTCGGATGGAAGTACAACATGGACAACATACACGCCGCTATTCTCGTCGAGCAGCTGAGCAAGGTCGACACGCTGCACGCACGCCGCGGCGAGATCTTCAACCGCTACCGGCAGGCCCTCGGCGACATGGAGGGTGTCCGGCTCCACGCGATGATGCCGGGAACCTCACATGCCTACCACCTGTTAACCATCCTCGTCGATCCCGAGCGGCGGGACACGATCATGAAGGATCTCCAGAACCACGGTATCGGCGTGTCGCTCAATTTCCACCCCGTGCATCTGCTGACCTACTACCGTGAACGATTCGGATTCGAACCCGGCATGTTTCCCGCGGCGGAGGAGATCGGCTCCCGCACCATCAGCCTTCCCCTCTACCCCAAGCTGAAAGAGGAGGAAATCGAATATGTAACGGAGACCGTTAAGGATGTCGTTGCGCATCCGCGCTGACGCCGGTGTCGCTGGTGTCGCTACCTCTCCGCGAACCCGGCAGGCGATCGCGACTCCCGCCCACGGCGCCGCCCCCGGCTGGCCCCCCCGCCCGCTAAACGCACTATCACGAATTTCCCTACCGCCTCTTTCGGGCCGCGGGGCCCTTCCGCAGTCAATCGGTAAAAATAAACGCCGCTCGAGAGTGGGTTCCCATGCCGGCCATTCCCGTCCCAGTCGAACTCGTTGCAGTTCCGGCCGCCCGGCGAGCACCGTACCGTTCGCAGCAGCGCTCCGGTCACCGCATAGATCTTTAATGTCACCTCACGCGCCGGTTGCGAGAGGGAATATCTGAAGCAGGTACCCTCACGGCACGGATTGGGATAGTTCGTGACATCCCGCAGGATCAGCGCCGATTCGACGACGAAGGTGACCGCGGTCTCCACCGTATTCAAAGCGCAGCCGCAATCGGACACGCGGACCCGGAACGTATAGACATCGTCGGCGAGGGAAGCCGGATGGTACCGCACGGTGACGAGTGGAGATCCGATGCCGTCGTGCTCCATCTCGTAATCCTCAATCACCGCGCCGTTCAGGGTAACGTGAAGCTCTCCGATATTGATGCCGCTCTCCATATCCCGAATCTCGGCCTCGATCCCGGGGCTTGGCGAAGTGAAGTCCGCGTCACCGAACTCGGTGCCTACCTGCTTCCCGTCGACGTACAGCATGACGGTCGGCGGGACGGTATCCCCCGGCGCACAGGGAGGACGCACCGTGAGCGTGTCGAAATCTGTATTGTTCCACTCGCACGATTCGGTAATGTAGCACGCGGGATCGACACGCACGTAGATCGGGTACGAGCCGATATCGGGCACCGAGTCCCACACTGCGCTCGCCGTCACGTTCCCACCGGCAGCCAGCGTGGCAAGCGTCACCTCTCCGAGCACCTCCGAACCGACGCTGTCGGGATGGCCGTGGGTGAAACTGACCACGGCGCCGGCGGCGTCCGCGCGGCCCGCGTTGAATATGACGGCGTCGAGCGTATCCGGATTGCCCGCCCCGGGGTACCGCGGGCGAAAGTCGATATCCCCGACGAGCAGATCCGGCCGGGCTTCAAATCCCATCTCCAGGGCTGGATCACCAAGCAGGATGAGCATCACCGCTTGATCCCAGTACACGAACGGTACCGCGAGATACTGCACCTTCGCCTGGCAGGCGGCCGAGCCGAAAATGTGGTTTCCATCGAACAGGAGAGCGCCATAGAGATACTGGGCGAGCAGCTCGGCGTGCGGCGCGAACGAAAGGCCGCTGAACGACCAGCACGCGACGGCTCCCCGTAGAGGGGCGCGGGCGAATTCCTCGGCCAGCGAGTAAGGAAAAGAGGCCAGCGGAAAATCGAACCAGCCGTTCTTGCAGGTGTTCGTCACAACCACGGGGTAACGTGTCGCGTTGCTCATTTCACCGATATCCCGCGTTACGAACATCCTCTCGTATGCCCAGCGATCGTTCGATCCATGGCCGACATAGGTGCAGAAACAACATCCCTCGTCGATGGCATCTATGATCATCTGCCGGCAAGCGCTAGCGTACCTGTCGTAGTATATCTTGACCGTATCGAATCCCGCGGGAACGAAGAAGTTCTCGGCGAGGGTGTCGCAGATAACGGTAAATTCGCCTGCATCGTCGGGATCATCGGCGACCAGGACGGCGGTCATTCTCCATGGCTCGCCGTCACTCTCCGTCTCGTAGGCGATCACCTTCTCGATGTAGCCCGCGACATCGCTTTCGCTGCGCGCCGTGATCCGCCCGACCAACATGTCCGGTAGGAGATCATCCCCCGCAACGCAGCCGAACCAGTCGTCGCTCGAGGTCACATGGTCCATGTGCTGCGCGATAAAGAGATGGGTCGGAACGAAGTTATCGTCTCCACCCGAAACGTATCCCCGGTAGTCGCAACTCGCGTCACCGACAAGGAGCAGGTAGACGGGGGCGGGCTGCTGCCAGCAATGATATGCATGCGACACGAAGTCCTTTATCGCACCGGGATCGAGATTGCCGTAGCTGAATTCGTCATACACATCATCGGTGGTCGCTACGTAAACGCCGAGCCCCTCGCTGCGGCGGTACGTCACGAGCTCCTTCGCGGCGTCGATGAACAGGGGGTGGGTGATCACGATATAGTCGGCCTGGTGCGCGGGGGATCGGAGGTTCGACGGTTCGTCCCTGACGATGCCGGCCGGCTTCTTCATACTGCCCGCGGCAACGGCGAGGTACTCCCCCCCGTCGAGCGTATCCTCGAACACGAGCGTCCAGGCGCCGCCCCCGTCGCGAGCGGCATGATCCACCATCCGTTCAACACGCAGCGGATTCGTAATGCGAAGGAGCTCGATATCGCCGTCGGGAAATCCGGTCACCTCGTACTGGTTGGGGCCTGAACCGGAATCCACGAAGCGCAACCCGCCGTCGCGGGCCACGTGGGCGCGGCGATACGCCACCTCCACCCAGTTGAACAGGATCTGATCGAATGGATCCTCGGATGGACAGTTCACGTAGAGCCGGTTGGCCTCGTGACTGATGTACCGCGAGGGAACGGGGAAGCTCGTCATATACTCCACGATGCCGTTCCACGTGCGATCGGCGCCGAGGTAGCGGTTGAACGAGATCTCGGTCCAGTGCGTCTCCTCCGTGAATCCGTGCATGTACACCGTTATCGTGGCATCGTGCGTACCCGAGGCGATATCCGGAATGTTGAGCGGATACTCGCCGGTACTCGGTGCACCCAGTTTTTCCCAGAACCAGTGATCCTTTCCCTCTCCGTCGGGCAAGGCCGCGCGGTAGTCGTGGTTCTCCTCGAAATGCAGCGTATCGATGAACGCCCCGGGAACCGGAAAGGAATCACCCGGGCAACACGCGACGTTCTCCGCCCGCAGCCCGGGACGCGAGCCCCACGAGAGCCAGTACACGTTGATCCGCGAGAAGGGGCTCATGTTCTCCTGAGCGAAGAAACGGATCGCATCCACCGGATCGAACCGCCCGTCCAGCTGCCCGGAAACGAAAATCGCCGTCTCGGCGCCGCCCTTGAACATCTTTATCGTCGCCGGATCGACGCCATTGGGGTCGGCGCCGGCATCGATGAGATCCTGGTAGGTGATCTCGTATATACCGTCCTCTTCGATCATCACCTTGTAGGGATGATTCTCGAGGTACTCGCCGTCACCCTCATCAAGCGCCACATGTTCACCCAGGCGGTCCGGCATCGCGATCCCGGGACAGTAATTGAGAATGACATTCCGGTAGATCGCCTCGAACGGTTCATCCCCGGTCGTCCGCACGCTTTCGGATTGGGGCCGGTGTGGAAACGCGCCGCCCGTGAGATCGACCTTCACCCGCAAGTTCCGGTGCACGCGTATCTCGGCCCTGCGCGGATTGAACTGGACGGGGCGAATCCTGAGCTGCACCACCCTGACATCACGGAGATACCCGTACGAACCGATCTCGACGGGGCCCTCGGGATAGAACCGGTCGGCAGCGTACAGCGACGCATCGAGGCAGAACTCCCGCCCGACGTACGGTTCATCCCCCCTGACGGTAGAACGAGGCGCCGGCTGAACGGAGACTCCCGATCGGGTATCGATCTCGCTTTCCAGCACGGCGATCTGTATGTAAGCGCCTTCCGGAACGGCGAGGTAGTACCCCTTGACGGGCAGCATCGGTTCCCCCGCACGACCGGTATTACCGTACCCCGGAATGTGAATGGCGTGAAACAGCCGCCCATTCTGGTACGATTCCCGCACCGAACAATCCGGCACCGCGATGCGGAGCACCATCTCCGTTGGGTCCGTGCCCTCGGGCATCTCGATCAGCACATCGCTCACGGGGGCGAGCACGGTCCCGGACCCGGTCGACAGCGGCCGGCGCGCCCGCGCGTCAGCTCCATCCCACGGTGAGGCGAGCAGGCAGATAATTACCACAATGAGGAGAGAAGACTGTATAAGGGACACGACTCGCATCTTCATGGGATAAACCGACACCTACCCTTGACGGCGCGATCATCCGGCGGCCGCACCATCAAAGCGCCGGAACGGGAGAAATCATATCACTTGCGCATATTCCGCTTATTCAAGAATTTACAATTACTGTAATCTTATGGTATAATAGTACAGTATCTCGATGATTTCAAGAAAGTTTTGGGGTTATAGTTCAGCATAAGAAATTTATTCAGCCATAGAATGGGTGTTCTTTCAACCTCGGGCGTGCACTCAATGCCACCCGCAAGCGGGTTACGGGATATGTATTCATTATTCCCCCACGCATACCGAATGGCAGCGCTCCGGCTGCAGAGCGGGTTCGTCTGTGCCTTGCTGTGCCTGGCCGCCGGTCTTGCGCCGGGACATGCCGGCACGTCCAACAATCCAGCCGTCATCGTGTACGATTTTCGTTCCGGTTTTCTCGAGTGGAACGGGGAATGGAACATCGATGGGGGCAAGGACAATTACACGCATTTCTACCGTGTGGATCGTCTGCGCGGCGGATACGTAATACGGAACCACCGCTCGTTCAACGCCAGCGTAGCACACGATTACTTCCTCGAACAGGTACATCAGATCATCAAGCCGTACAGTGAATGCGGATTCTGGGACGAAGAGCACGAAAACTGGATCCGCAAGCTCCTCTGGTCAGATACCGAGGGTTGGTGCGGTATGGTTCCGCACGACTGGAAGTACTCGCTCGAGCTTGAGGAGGGTGCGCTCATGGCGGCGATGATCGCCGGTGTCTATGAGATGATTGCGCGCTGCGCGGACGAGTTGGAATACATCCATGCACACGTGAATGCAGATGGCTCGATCGACGATCTCACATGTGAGAACACCCCGTGCGAATACGGCCTCGCACTCTCTTCGCTGGCGTTGGGCGCCCGGTTATTCGCGGGGCACACGATCATCGGCCATGAGCGAATAGATGAACGGACGTATGGAGACATGATAAAGGTGCACCACCACATCAGAAGGAACCTCACCGTGTACGACGAGCCGAACGTGGGCACGAGCTATATCCTCAAAGGACTCGTAAACGCCTACCTCACCTACCGGGAGCACCCCGGTACGGACCGCGAGCAGAGTCAGCTCCTCCGCACGATCCAAGAGATCGTAGCCGCATATAAGCATAATCAAGAGCCCTGCGGCAGCTTCTATATCGGAAGCGCCGGGATGGAACGATACCCGGTTCAGCAGCAGCTCAAGGCCGATATCGCCCTCCTGCTGGCCCACCGGATCACCGGTGATCCGTCCCTTCCCGCCGTCGCGCGGAGGAATCTCGACTGGGTGATGGCCGATCGCCGGGACCGCTCCGAGAAATGCATGGGCGGTATTGTCTGGGCGACGGACGACTCGACGTCATTTTTCGAGTGTCACCAGATGTGGTTCCTGATCGCGGTAACCTACCTCGAGAAAGCCACCGGATGCGACTACTCGATGTGCAGGGCGGAGGCCTTCACGTTCCTCACCGACGATAATTTCGCGGGTATCGATCTCTACGACCACAACGCGACACTCCACGGCGCCTTCTTCGCCTACCGGAAGATCTCGGCAGACGGCACGTTCCAGAACGATCCGGAACATTGTTACAAGGGCGCTTACGAAATCGGCGCGTCCCTATGGGCGATGGCCCTCAACTACGATCTCTTCGTCGAAGGGTATACACGGCTCATCACTCAACCACCCGCCGGCGAATCGGACGGATGGGACAAGGCGATCTTTACGGAGTTTGATTTCGGCCCGGGCAACATGGTGTTCCAGTGGGATGTTGAATTCATGGACGCGTCCGCGGACGGCGCCTACACCGGTTTATTCAATGATCAGCGCGGCAACTGGCGGGTCATGTTCTCGACGACGTCGGGACTCCAGTACAGAAGCATCCCCGGTCGCGGGTGCACCCTCCTCGATCGATCACGGTTGCGGTCGAACAGCACCTACACGGTCCGTGTCACGAAGAGCGGCGTGAACCGCGCCATATTCGTCGTTCTCGAGAACGGGAAGGAGATATTTCGTGAACGCAGGCACAATATGATGACCTTCGACTCCTGCTATTTCGGCGCCCTCCAGAACAACGCCGGTGATGTGCCGTCGAAGAACATCCTCGTGGACAATATCGTGTACCGTCAATCGATCGATTCTCCCCCCGCGAACCGGCTCGCCCAGAATGTCCCCAATCCGTTCAACGCGCACACGGCCATCCCGTTCGACATCGGCCGGGCCGGACAAGTTACGCTTGAGATATACGATCCCGCGGGGAGGTTCATCAGTAGACTCGTCGACGCGCCTCTCGCGTGCAACAACTACACCGCTTACTGGGACGGCACGAACCGGCGCGGCCGAAGGGTATCGAGCGGCGTCTATTTCTACATCCTGAGGGTGGAGAAATACAGCGAAACGAAGAAAATGATCCTGCTCAGATGATTCAGATAGCCCATCCGTATGGGTGCCGCGCCGTTCCATCAGCAATCGCAATTCCGCGGGCAGCCGGTGCCGCCGGCCGGTTCCATTTCACCGCTCATTACTACGGCTCGGACACAGGAGGGGGGGGAGCGTCTTTCGCTCCCCCCCCTCGTTTAAAGTAAGTTTCGGGGTTCTTGGTTGTGCGCTTACCTCCCCTTATCTCAGCAGTATCATCTTCTTCATCTCGACGAAGCTGCCGGCCTGTATCTTGTAGAAGTAGACACCGCTCGTGGCCGCATTGCCGACAGTATCCTTGCCGTTCCATTCGACAACCTGGCCGCCGGCCGTCTGGTGCTCGTTGACCAGCGTGGCGATACGCTGACCGAGCACGTTGTAGATATCGAGTCGTACGTGGCACGCACTCGGCAGGTTGTACATGATCTCGGTAACCGGGTTGAACGGGTTCGGGTAGTTCTGCGCGAGGCTGAAGGCGGCGGGCGTACCCGTATCGGACTTGACCGGTTCGGTGAATCCGACCCTGCCCTCGACATCGATCACCTCGAGGCGGTAGAAGAAATCCGTCCCCAAGGCGACATCCCTGTCGACGAAGGTGTAATCGGCGCCCGAGAGCTCCGAGCCTTTCGCCGGGATGAGCTGATCGGTGACCTTCTCGAACGGTCCCTTCTCGCCCGTGCCGCGGAGGACATGAAATCCGGCATTATCGACCTCGGCGGTGGTCGACCAGGCAACCTCTATACGATCGCCGAGGTTCCTCACCTCGAACAACGCCATCTCGGCCGCCGTCACAACCGGGTACTCGAAGGTCCCGGACATCGTGTACTCGATACCGGTCAGCCCGACTTCACCCTCTTCGCGTACTTCATAGTTTGGATCGTGATAGGCCGTGAGAGTTTTTGTTCCCTCGAAGTAGAACTCACCGGCCCAGAGGTCGAAGTAGACCGAATCGGTCGACTCCCAGTCCATCTCGAAATCGAGCAGCTGCGCGTATCCGTGCACGTCATCACACGCGAACGGGTCCTCCGAGTATCCCTCGAAGTGGAAGTCCACGACTGCGGTGCCGTCCGGATCGTCGAGATCGAGTGTCACATCGATGACTCCCGTGAGGTCGGAGTAGACAATGGCGGTATCCGGCGGACTCACGCATGTCCAGGCCGGGTTGACGAACTTGAATTCGACATAGCTCGTAGCGATCACATTGGCATGGACGTAGTAGATGTTCGAGCATGGCACATCGTAGTAGCTCGTGGAGATTACAACGTCCACGCGGAGGTAATCATAGCTCCAGATCTCCCACCAGCGATCGTACATCAATGTCGTGCAGTCCTGGAAGTGTATATACCACCTAATGTTCTTGTAGTAGTGATCCCAGCTGTAAATCTCGATGGTGATGTAATAGATACAGGAACTCGCGAGTATGACAAAGAGCAGTAGTGCTCCCAATAGTGGCTTTAATTTGCGTTTGGACATCCCCCTTCTCCTTTCTTGACACGTCGGTATTCGTTTGAAGTGCATTTCGAAGCCATGCAGAGGGTATTACATACACAGCCGGCTCCGGCGCATACACATTGTACCGATTCCGATGCTCACATCTTCTATCAGATATCCTAGGGCGGCCAGAGAGGTAACTCGAAACGCTGCATCTTCACCTCCTTCATAGCTATATAGACACGCATATTAAGATATCTTTTTTGTCTTAAAGATATATTCCCGCCTATATGGTAATTCTTGCTTAATTACAGCTGCTCGCTATGCATTTCCTATGAAGACACAGCTGTAAGGAATTTTATTCTTTTTAGGCTAATCTAGTGATTGTCATTCAACGTTGCGCCGCCATGGAGGAAAGTGTACCACAATATTGCTATCCGGTCAAGCAATAATTGCATGAAAATTGAGAGCGATGCAGTGTTTGTGCGATGAATCGGTCGGGGGACGGTTCTCCGCCGAATTCTCCAATATGTAACATGGAGAATCAGCTGAGCGTGTTGACCAGCGCCATGCCGTCTTCCCCCGCCGGAGGAAAATGCCTGGTAGAATTCACCATCCAGACGATGATGTCCTCGAAAACCTCGTTTCGCGCGATCGGCGGGGCCGCCTCGACGTCACGGATGTACATGAAGCTGAAGCCGAACCACATCGTCCTGATCGTGTAGCCGCCGTCGTTTATGCCGGTGTTGTAAATGCCCGCATAGTAGGGCGAGCCGCCGACATCGGGATAGCGCAGCGCGTACCCGCCGCCCGCCGTTTTTTCCAGATAGTCGAATTCGTTGACGAGCGGGCAGCCGCCCAGGGCGTAGAAGGAGTCGCCCCAGGTGGTGTGCCACAGCGGGTTGGTGACTTCCGCGGCGGCATCGACGCGCGGATTCACGGTACCGCTCACATCGTAATAGCTGTTACCGACGAAATCGACGCCGCAGTAAGAAGTCAGGAGCACTAGTGCGGCCCCGGACGGCGCACCGTCGAGATCCGCCGCGATGTTGTCGCCGCAGACCCAGAGGCCCGCGCGGTGCGGCGAGAACTCGATCCAGTCGAGCAGCATCTGGGCATCGTCGCTCTTGTCGCTGTATCCGGTCCCCTCGGAGATCGTACAGAATTCGAGATTCCCCGAATCCCAGATGATCGTTTTGTAGGCGGTGGTCATGTGATAGTTCTTCGCGCGGCTCCCCGGACCGTTCGATACGGCCGAAGACGGGCCGTTCACGTCGTACCGGTCGGGCTGATCCGTTTCCCAGAGCCGTTGGAAGAATGTCCAATCGTAGTATATCTACGAGACCCCCTTCGGCGGCGCCCCCCGGTTGTAATCGTCGACATACAGGATGTCGGATGCGAGTGTCGGGAGGCAGGTCCACTCGAAGTACGTCTCATCGGCGGGCTGTGCGGGATTGTGCGTGCGGGGAGTGGGGCCGCGGGGAGTGCGCGTTCGGTGCATCCGATGACCCGCCGTGTCCCGGCCTGTCACCGGATGCGGACCTGGTAGATAATCCGTCCCTGCCCGCCGCCGGCGAGGATATACGGCGCCTGCCGCGAGAGGATGATGCGGAGCGTGCCGTCCGCTCCAAGCATCGCTTCATCGGTGTCGGCGGGATCGGCCGTGAGGTAGACCGGCACGCCGCCACGCATCCAGGTGATATCCTGTCCGGGGCCGAAGGCATCCGTGACGAGATCAACCTCGCCCGGAACGGGATCGATGATCTCGATCTCCTGGACATCCTCCGCGCCCGGATTTGTGAAGGTAATCGTGTAGGTGATGATATCACCGGGGCTCGCCGCGGCGAGATCGACGCTCTTCGTAAGATCGAGCTCGCCGCTCGCCGAGGCGAGCACCGTAATCTCATCGGTGACGGAGACCTGCACAACGAGGGCGGTGCCGCTGAGCGTCTGCTCGAGCGTGAGCGGCAGTCCCGCGATGGTTCCGGCGGGGACCTGCGGCGGGATGAAGAGGTGCACGATGATCGGCACGACATCCCTTCCCGGAATCGCCGGATCGAGATCGAGATCGCTCGCCGCAAGCGGCGTATCACCCGCATCGAGCAGCCCGTCGCCGTTCGAGTCGCGGTAGAACACAGCAACCCAGCCGGCGGGCGGGGCGGCCGCGAGAACGGCCTGGCCGGCGGTCCCGCCGGTGATCGTGTGCGGGATAT
>CBFCXB010000032.1:0-11763 GCA_965601905.1 uncultured bacterium
GATTGACCACGACAAGGATCGCAATCACAACCGCAACCGCAATGAGAATCCAGTGCTTTTTTTTCATCGATCCCCCTTACCGAAAAAACGAAAAACAACCCATACAGACCTCCACCCCCGCTGAAGGGAGCGCATGGGTCGTGGTTCACGGTCAGTTTCAGACTCTCTGATCAGATTCTATCTTACCGTCACGCAGTCTCACGATTCGTTGCGCGTGCTCGGCGATGTACTCTTCATGAGTCACGATGACAATGGTATTACCCGCCTGGTGAATCTTCTCGAAAATCACCATGATCTCCTCGCCGGTGCTACTGTCGAGGTTCCCCGTCGGCTCATCGGCGAGGATGATCGAGGGACGATTGACGAGGGCGCGGGCTATGGCGACACGCTGTCGCTGACCGCCTGAAAGCTCGCTGGGCCGGTGAACGGCGCGATCAGTGAGCCCGACCGATTCCAACGCCTCCCCTGATCGCCGGCGCCGGTCATCGGAGGAGATGCCGCCGTAGATCAGCGGGAGCTCTACATTCTGAAGCGCCGTTGCCCGTGGAAGAAGATTGAACGTCTGGAAAACGAACCCGATCTCCTTGTTGCGTATCCGGGCCAGCTCGTCGTCGCTCAGGTTGCTCACCAGTTTCCCGTTCAGGTAATAGATCCCCTCCGTCGGTGTGTCGAGGCATCCCAGTATGTTCATGAAGGTCGATTTCCCCGATCCCGACGGCCCCATGATAGCAATGTATTCGTTCCGATCGATCTCCAGGTCGACACCCGCGATTGCTTCTATCTTCTGTATGCCGACCTCGTATATTTTTCGTACGTCCTTGACCTGTATCATCATAATTGAAGATCTCCCTGCTCGCCCCACGTGTTATCTATCAGCCCTCCGCCCCGTCGCCCGCGCGAGATCAGCGACGGCGATGAGGTAATCGCATTTCGCGTCGATCACATCCGCCTTGGCCTGTGTCAGGGCGACCTGCGCATCGATCGTCTCAAGCATCGTGCCGGCACCCACGCGATACCGTTCATCGGCTAGCCGGACATCTTCCATCGCCTGCTCCACCGTCTCGGTCGCCACCGATATACGCTCCCGGGATTCCCGGAGCATGAAGACAAGACTCTTTATCTCCCTAATCGCCAGGAGCTTGGCGTTTTCCAGGTTGTATTGGGCGATGCGGCGATTGGCCGTGGCACTCCTGACATTCGCGCTCGTGGCGAACCGGTCGAAGAGATTGAAGCTCACGTATCCGATGATGCTCCACATATACTCTTCCTTGAAGAAATTGAGATTGTCCGCCATCGCGCGGTCGTTCCACCCGTAACCAAAACTCGCGCCGATCGTGGGAAGCCACCCGCTCTTGGCCGCGGCGATACCGGCACCAGCCGATTTGATGCTGTACTGCAGGCTCATCAAGTCAGGCCTATTATCGAGGGCGAACCGTATCTCGGCGTCGATGACCGGATCGTTGAATGTGATGGTCATCGACGTATCCACATCGAAGGAACGGCTCTCCGTGACGCTCAGTAACGAAACGAGATCCTCGCGTGCGAGTTCGACGGCATTCCTCGCCTTGATCATGTTGAGCCTCGTGTTGGAGTGAAGCACACGCGCCTTCAGCACATCGGCCCGCGTCGCCGAGCCCACCTCGAGAAGCGCCTCGGTCCGTTCGAGACTCTTCTTCGCCTGATCGAGCGCTTCCTCTTGAACGCGCTGCAGCATCGTGCTCCGCACCAGATCGTAGTAGGCCCGAATCACCCGGGCGGTGATCAGGTCCTTGTTGTAACGAAGATCCTCCTTTGAAGCGTCGCGGCCGCTCATCGCCGAGCGAATCTGGTTGATTGTACGACCCCCATCGAACAGCACGATATCGGAGGAGATGCGGAACGAATAATCCTCGTAATCGAATCCATCCTGCACTACCGGTCGCCCCTGCGCGTCGAACTGTACCGATGAGGGACCGTAAAATCGATGGCCCGTGCTGAAATCCGCGGAGAGCCGCGGTAAGAGTCCCCCATAATTCATGAGCAGAGTGCTCTGCGCCATCCGGTACCCCTCTTCCGCTATCCCGATTTCGGGATTGTTCTTGAGGGCGATGCCGATACAGTCGTCGAGCGAAAGAATCTCGGCTCCATGCACTGCAATCGGAGAAACAAGCGCTGCGAGAACGTAGAAACTCGTACAGAATATTCGAAACGCAACGCGATACCGCGATATCTTTCCCATTGCTTAAACCCTCCGCGTTTAAGGATTATGTAACAAATGCTTACACAAATACATACGCCCAATTCGGGTGTATGGTTGCAAAGAATCGAAATATTAATATACCAGTAATACCACAAGTCGCCGGTAAATTACACCCAATATTTTAAAGGCGCCCCATTCCCGGCGATATCCTCCCTACCCCCCAGGTAACGGGCAAACCGGCCCGGATAGAGAAACGCCCGGTTGTCCAACCGGGCGCGGAATTTCGTCTTTATCCGTAAGTGCTAGTGGAGCTTGAACCTGATCGGGATAGCCATGCGGGCGCGAACCGGCACCGTACGCTGTTTGGCGGGCTTGAACCGGAATTGCCTCGCCGCCTGCATGGCCGCTTTCTCCATTGCGGGGGTCACGTCGGATTGCATGACGCGGGCCTGCTCGACCTTGCCTTCATCACTGACGAGCACCTCGAGCAGGACGGTCCCCTCGATTCCCGCCTGTCGCGCGAGATCCGGGTACTTCGGGCTCACGTACTTAATCAACACCGGCGGCTCGTCGAAGGCATAGAACTCCTGTGCTTGCTCCGATGGTGGCGGCGGCGGCGGCGGCAGGCTCTCGACATCGTCGAAACTCGTCGGAGCTATGTCCGCTTCCTCATCGACCTCCTCACCTTCGGCCGCCTCCATCGGAATTGCCGGCTGGGCCACTTCCTTGGGCGGTGGCGGTATATCGAACTGCTCCGGCAGATCGATCGCCTC
This sequence comes from uncultured bacterium, assembly GCA_965601905.1. GTDB lineage: Bacteria > Krumholzibacteriota > Krumholzibacteriia > Krumholzibacteriales > Krumholzibacteriaceae > DATKWS01. The sequence continues at coordinate 2,953 of CBFCXB010000032.1, forward strand.
GAAGTACTCCTCCTTCAGCACATACGGCTTGAATTCGAACGGAGGAGAAAAGTAGAACATCAGAAAGTGAATCACCAGAGCAACGAACAACGAATTGCGGAGGTATTTGTTATAACCCTTCTTGAATCGTACATTCTCTACGGCGATAACTGCCACCCTGGCTACCTCTTCCCTTAGGAACCTTCCTCACCAACCGCAACGAATGAAACATTCACGGCATTGGCTTCCTTCAACTGCTCAATGATATCGGAAACGAGTTCGTACTTCGTCCGGTGGTCGACGTTGAACGCCACGATCAAGCCCCTGTTCTCCTCGAGCCGCGCGGCGACGATCGCCTGTATGTTTTCCATCCGGACGAGCTTGTCGTTCATGCTGATCCGGCTGTAGCGGTCAGCCCAAACCTGAATCAGGCGTTCCCGTTCGAGCTCGGCCCCCGACTCCGCGCGCGGAAGCCTGATCGGGAGCCCTTCCTCCATCTTGAAGATGGTTGTTACCATGAAGAAGATCAGAAGTAGAAAGATAATATCGGCCATCGACCCGGTGGGGATGCTCGGTCGTACACCCTGTCTTCTCTCGAACTTCACCGCAGTATCTCCTCTATGTTTCGCCCCGCAGCGTTCTGAGCGATATTCGCGTCGCCTTGGCCAATCGAAGCTCGTCCAGTATGTCGATCATGATTCCGTAACCTGCTTTTGGATCCGTTTCGATGACGACTACGAGCTTGGGTTTCTCGATGAGTTTCTGCTCGATGATCGGTTTGATTTCCCTGATACTCACGGGACCTGTCCCGCGAATCACGATAGCGCCGTTTGCGAAGGCCTGTATATTGAGCACCGCCTCCCGCTTCAACCTGACGGTCTTCGAGGTCTTCCCGGGCAGCGCCATCGGCAGCCCTCTCTCGACCGCGAACATTGTACTCACGAGGAAGAAAATCAGCAGGAGGAAGTTGATATCCGACATCGAGGCAGTGCTGAACTCTGAGCTGACTTTGACTCTCTTGTGGATCATCTTATTCTCCCCGTGCGCTTAATCCCGGTCCGCGCCCAGCTCGATCAGCTCGTTGACCAGCTCCGCCGAGGCTTCTTCCATCTCGAGTACGAAGCGGTCGATCTGGGACACGAAGAACGAGTGGCCGATACTTGCCGGGATCGCGATGATGAGTCCCGTCGCGGTGGTGATGAGCGCCTCCTCGATACCGGAGGCCACCACCTTTGCACTCACCTGCTCGGCCGCGGCGATAGATGCGAACGCGCTGATCATTCCCGATACGGTACCGAGGAACCCGAGGAGCGGCGCCACCTGGGCAACCGTTGCGATCGCCACGAGGCCGCGCTCGAGGAACGACGTTTCAATGCTGCCCGCCGTTTCGATGGCTTCCTTCACCGCGTCGGGTCCACGCCCGGCACGGAGCAGACCGGAATGCAGGATCGCTGCGATCGGTCCCCTCGTGCGTTCGCACACCTTCATGGCCGCGTCGACACCCTCCGCCTGGAGGGTCTTTACGATATCCCCCATGAGCTTTCTCACGTTGATCCGAGCGCGGAACAGCGTGAAGAGCCTCTCGATGATGAATACCAGGGCGATCAGTGAGGCGGTGAGAAGGAAGTGCATGAAAATGCCGCCCTTCGTGTACTTCTCACCGATGCCGCTATGCTTCAGGTTGTACATCCAGCCGAGCCGCTCACGCTCGACCATATCCTCGATCTTCCTCGCCGCGGCGATGGAGTCACCCTTCGCCATGCTCAGTGAATCCTGCTCCGATTGGGCATTCCATGTCGGTTCGCTGGACGCTTCCTGCGCGAAACAAACTGCGGGAGCAACAACAGCGATGACCAGAAAGAATGCGAGCAACACGTTCGATACCGAGAGGCTTTTCTTTCCCATACGTCCTACTCCTTCTGTAGGTTACGGATTGAGTTGATGTTGTTACCCATTTAATAAAAACGGATCTTTCGTTGATGAAACGAGAACCAGTTGCGCCCTTGTAATATTTAGGCATTCAGCACTCAATGAAGCAAGAGATGCAACCCGTCCAACCTCTTTAACTCGTGTAAAATAGTGTATGATTACCCCCTTGTCAATAAAAAATCGAGAGAAGTCGAATTCTGTGAGTATCCCGCCCATCTTATTCCGTCTCTTGCAGTTCCTCAGAGGTGCCGATCAGGGAATAGTACCCAATTCCATCCTTGTCGACGAAGAGAAATCTGAGGCCCGTATGAACGGTCATGATCCTGTCCCGCTCGAGTAACGGATCTCCCCTGAAATCGTACATCCACAATTCGAACGCACCGGAATCCATCCCGACGCCGCGGAAGGGCTTTCCGTCGCTCATCCTCGAGCCTTTGATGCTCCTCGATTGGATCTTCGGATATTCCTGCAAACCGGGACCGCGGTTCGAGCCGAAGGTAATCACCTTGTACTCGTCCTCGAGCTTTTCCAGCGCCTCGGTCATGTCCTCCCTCGTCTTCGGCACATTCTGGCTCACGATATCATTGGGTGGTCCGTACTGTATGTAGATCTGCCCTCGATCGGTCAGCGCGCCCCTCTCATCACCACCGAAGTGATTATCGGCGTAGCGCACCCGCCCGACGAACGTCTCGTACTTCTCATTCACGGCGGTACTGGGCGTCGGATCCATGTTCTTCCAAAATTCGTTGAGCATGCTTTCCTGATCACCGATGCCCATTGCCTGGAAGACTTCGAACTCCGCATTGGAGAGAAGGATGCGAGCCTCCACGATTACATCCCGCCGCGGTTTCTGCCAGTTCAGGAGTTCCCACGCCACGCTGAAATCCTTGCCGGCGGATACGCGGGCACCATCCACATCAAACGCATCGATCAACAGACGGTAGGTGCCTGAGGGGTACATATTCAAATCGAACGAACCGAATATGTCCGCATGCCCGTCCGCGACACACGCCTTGAAATACTCCTCTCCCTGCACTTCACCGGCCTTGTTGACTACGGCGATATATATATCGATGGAATCCGTCCCGGCAATCCCGGGCACGAACGCCCGCGCGTAGACCGAGAGGGTATCGTTCTTCAGGCCGTACAACTGTATGGGATTCGGCACAACCTCCACATCCCCATCTCGGGGCTTCATCGACCATACGAGAACCGGCTCTCCCAGGGCCATCCGTTTAAGAGGAAACGATCGCACATTCACATAAACATCTTGCAGAGAAGAAGACACGTATTTCTTCCCGAATAACCCGAACAGTGTTTTTTTCCGACGCTGCTCGTCGGCAACCTCGACATCGAGCTGATAATCCCCCGGATGGACATAGCACGAGTCGATGAGGAAAAAGAAGGACGATAGATCTTCCCCCACCGGCAGCGTTTCACGTTCGTCGCGTATCACGTACCCCTTCTGGCACATGATATCCTCGCCGTCACGCAACTGAATCTTTACCCTGACGGCCGCATGGTACCGGCCGTCCTTTTTCTTGTACTCTACTTCCTTTGAGGGAATCGCAATCTGAAAGAGCTCGAGCGTATTCGCGCCACCGGTCGGCACGGAAGCCATATCGATAAAGAATTCGATTTCTCCCTCACTAATAAGAGTGCCTTCCGTGCATAATCCCGTCCCAATGCAGACGCAACATACTATAAAGAGGGAAAGAAGAATGATTGTACGCATCGAAATCAGGGGCCTTTGACTACCCGCTCGCTCCTAGTAGCTGAAGTTCAAGGTTACGCGGTGAGCACGGCCCAAGTATCCAAGATCCTCCCATGCGTAATCGAAGCCGATATCGGACGTCTGGCTCGTGTCGACCCTGAATCCTACACCCCACGCCAATCCCTGTGTGTCGTAGTTGATGTTGTACCCGCTCCGCAGGAAAAAGAACTGGTTGAACATGTACTCCATCCCGACATTCATCCGTTCCTTGTTGTCGGAAGGGTGAGAGAACTCGCCCGATGCCAGCAGCGCATGCGCTCCCCGCCGGTAGGCATCAACGGAGAGACCGACGCGGAAGAGCGTCGGCATCTTGGAGGCGCGATCATCGAAGTTCACCTCGGAGCCGAGACTCTGAATCATCATGCCTAGTTTCATGCCTTGGATTCCAATTCGGTAGATCAATCCGAAATCGAAGGCAAGCGTCTCTACGCTCTTGTCCGCCAAGCCCATGTGGATGAAATGCGTGGTGATCCCCGCGGAGAATCGGTCGGTGAAGTACATTGCGTACGACAGACCGAACGACATATCACCCGCGTCGAAGAAACGCTTTGTCCCCTGAGGCATATAGATCGTTCGCTCCTCCTGGGGATCCATCGTCAACGCCCGCGCGCTGATACCGAATGTCCCCGGAAAGTACGGCGTGGTAAACACGGCGCCGGCGAAGTAGACATCGATATCGGCGGGCCACACAACCGAGTTCAGCGTCACCTGTGTACGCGTCAACTCCACCATCCCCGCCGGGTTCCAATACATCGCAGTCGCATCGTTCGATACCGCGGTGAATGCGCCCCCCATACCGGAGGCGCGGGCGGACACGCCTACTTTGAGAAACTGAGCGGCGTACGTGCCCACCTTCTCGAACGGCTTCGTTGCTCCCACTACGATACCCGGAACCAGCGCCAAGAGAACTATCCCCATGAAAACCGTGCGCTTCATCATGAGACCTCCTCAAATAGATTGCGTTCTCTTATCTATCGAATGACAACAAACTTGCCTATTGCATCCGAGAATGCTTCATTTTCAGGATTAACGGCGAAGAGGTAGACGCCGCTCGTTACATCCTGCCCGTTTCTCGATACCAGATCCCAGATCAACGTACCGTGTCCGTCACTGCCGTCATGGTGCAGAACCTCCACAAGATCACCGGAAACGGTGTAGATCCGTATCGTACTGAAGCACGCCGGGAGGTTCCTGAATTCGACCTTGATCCCCGTCGGATCGTCCATGTTGGGATCGAGCTGCCACGGGGCCATCGTCCCGGAAGTCGCCGGATTCGGCACGACGTATACCTCTTTCTCGTCGTACTCCTCCTCCTCCTGCGAGCCGGAGAGTGGTATCACGTACTGGAAATTCGAGGACGGATCGCCATATCTATTGGGCCTTATAGGGGTTTTGTTGACGATCAGGTGGTCGAACGCGGTAATGGCATAGAAATAGTGCATCCCGTTATGAACATTCTTGTCGACATACTTGTAGTACTGGAGTCCCCCCTCGAAACCGAGATTGTACCGCGCGAGGGCCTCGAGCGTATCGCATTCGAGATCAGTCAGCCCCGGCGGGCAGGGAACCGTATCCATTGGGAAATAGTAAACGCTTTCCTCGAACGTCCCGATCAGTTGATCCTTGTCGGGGAGATAGCTGAGCGGCTCATACTCGTAACCTCTGCGGTCTTCGATTTCCTCTTCGTACGGGTACTTGAAACCGACATTCGGCAGAGCTTCGTTTATAAGATCACGCTCGTCGAGGAGCTGCCAGAGCTCCCTCGACGGTCCGCTTAGAATCGACGTTCCGAGCGGGCGCTCCCATCCGTCCGCGCGCCATACACGGTATCCCTCGAAGTCGAACTCGAGGGTGCTCACATCAGGGGTCACCTCGCTGAAGTTGTCCCAGATAAGAATCACCTTATGATCCCCCGGAAGTACACGCATATTCGGTGGGGGGGGCGCCGATCCGACGAGCCAGTTTACCTGGTGCTCCTTACCATCGACGCCGGTCTGGTAATCCTTGAATGAAGCGTTCCCCTTGGAGCATCGCTTGTTCTCCCAGAGGGCCCACTCCTCACGGCAGTCCGCGTTGATCCAGATGATCTCACCGCGGGCCGCCGACTCGATGGTCGGTTCGTCGATGCACGAATCGGGCACGACCGCGTTGGCCGGACCGTACACCGGCGTCTCGCGGCCGTCAATGCCGGTCTGGGGATTGACGTCCACATCGAACCAGTTGCCCTGATACGCCAATGCAGCGCTCGCTGCGCTCTCCAGCATCCCGTCCAATCCCTCGCCGCAGACGAACGCCACCTGGAGGATCATGGAGCTGTCGGGGATCAATTCCCTGAACGGTCCCACTGCCATCAACATTCGGTAATCCCGCGGCACCTCGCCGTCGCGGTCCTTCTGCGTCTTACTCATCAGCTCGTAGCGTTGGAAGTCGTTGTTCGGGTCACCGCCGTTCTCGTACGGCTGATCGCCCGAGAAGTTCTGATACGAGGTAAGGCCGACGAGCCGCGGCGCATTCTCGCCGAGTGGATCGGTATCATGTCCGAGGAAAAGAATACCGAAATAGCCTGTCGCCTGACCGTCATCGCCATCCTTATCGTAGAAATACGCAATACTGACCTTAATCGGAACTTCACGCTCACCGCGCTTCCCGCATACAATCCCCTCCCAAAGACCGGTTGCATCATCCATCCAGTACTGCTCGCGGTCGCGGCGGCCTGCGTCGCCGTCGGCGAAAAAGCCGATGTAGAGATCCTCTATCGTTTCAGTACGGTAGTTGCCAATCAAGTACTCGACGCCGACGAAGTTGTAAAACTGTTCCTCCTCCCACTGGTAACTCTCCTGCCGCACCTTAAGGCCGAGCGGCGTATGTTCCGGATATACTTGCACGGAGTTCGGTTCATCATCGGTGAACCAGCAGGTGAACATCTGCTTGCTGATCGCCGCGTAGTCCTCGTCGATCTGGCCGTCGCCGTCGTCGTCCACCCCGTTCGGCCAGTCCTCATTGGCCTGGCCGTCGTTGTCGTCATCGGGAGGGCTGGGCAGACGCGCACCGCCCGAGATTCCCTCGAACGCCCGGTAGATCTTCTGATTTTCATCGAGGCCGGGTCTGAATTCGATTTCATAGGCCGATGTCGACACCACCGGTATTCCACCCTTCTTCGCTCCCACCCAAAGACCGGCGATAAAGAGGTACTCGGTCCCCGAGTTGGCCGGCCACTGGGCCGAGGGATACTCAGCAGTGGGCATTCGCGAGGCCGGATACGAGCCGAAGCATCCCCAGTTGCAGACATGCATATGGAGGTTCCCTACGTTGTGGATGCCGGTGCCGTCGAAGACCCAGACATTCTCCATTCGCTTCATCTTCTCAACCCACTCTGCATGTTCGTTCTTCGCTGTAGCGGAGTACGCAAGGAGGAGGCTCATCGTTGCAATTATCGCTATTACGAGCAATCCCTTACGAAACATTTTCGGACCTCCACGAAATTCCTGAGCGTTTAAAATTCAAAACCGAACCCGATACGCCACTGCCTGTGGGACGACCAGATCGTCGGATCATTGACCGGAATGAAATTGTCGATTCCATCCTCGTCGATATCCTGGAGATATGCGCCTCCGTAATACCCTTCCTCGGTCAGGTAGGAACCGCCGTCCATCCGCGCATTGACCATACCAGGGTAAACCCCGGGGGCCGTCCCGTTGGGCAGGAGCAAGTCCTCGTCGAGTAGGTTCCTGCCCTCGAAGAACAGCGTCAGTTCCTGGCCGTATATGTTGAATTTCTTCCTGCCCTGTATGTTGATCATGTGAGTGGCCGGCAACTGCTTCGAGTTTTCCCACAGGGGATCCTGACGCCGCGCGAACCGATCCACCGGTGTCCAGGGGATACCGCTTCCGTAGGAGTAGACGATCGTGGCGCCCCATTTGTTCTCGTCCTGGAGACGGAGCGTCACGTTCAGCGTGTGCCGCTGATCCCAGTCGAGGGGCATCTCCTGCGTCGGAAGGTGTGTGAGACCCTGTGCCGACACACCGAATTCTGCATCGGAGGCGACGCCGTCGGCGAACGAGTAGGTGTAGGAGATCTCCCCGCCGATATAGTTGCTGAGACGTTTATCTATGCTGATCTCGAGCCCACGAGAGCTCGCGTATGTTCTGTTGATATACCGGACACCCTGCTGGCCGAGATTCTCGTCGAGGACGATGGTCGATGAAATCAGACCAAAGATATCCTTGTTGAAAACGACGAAGTGGCCGGCGATCGTCTCGGTGAACTGGTGGGATACACCGGCCTGGTACGACACGGTGAGCTCCTCATCGAGATCGGGATTTCCAAGAACCCCCTGCCAGCCGATCAGCGACTGCGTCTGGAAGAGGTAGGTTCTGCTCGGCCACTGCGTGAACCGGCCGTAGTGGAAGTGGAACTTGTCGCGATCGGTGATCGGGAAGGCGAACCCAAGACGCGGGCTTACCTGGAACTTGTACTTCTCGACATTCGAGTCGATCTCGCCGCTCGCTATCGTGACCTCCGTGTTGTTGCCGGGAGAGAAGAAATCGGCCCTGACCCCGGCGTTCACGACCATCCCCTGGTACTGCCACTTGTCCTGCACGTAGTACGACGCCTCGGGATTGAAGTTGTGGAAAACATTCACGTTGCGACCCATCTGGTATGAACCGTCCGGATTGAGACGCAAGCTTCCGGGACGGTACCTGACCTCCTCGTCGAGATCGTTGTAGATCAGCTGGACTCCGGTTTTGAACTGATGATTGTTCCATTTCCTCGACGTCAAATCTGCCTTGAGCGTATAAATGACACTTTCCCTATCCTGGTAGAACGGATCGTCGTATGCCGTCACGTAGTACGGGTAATCGGGATCGGTGTACCACAGCGCGTCACTGATGCCGCTGAACCGGAACGCGCCGTTCGGAAGGATCACCGGCGTACCGGCGGTCGAGAATTCCGCCGGCTGTTTTCCGTCAACCGTAACGAACCGATTGAACTGCGCACGGCTGAAATTGATCGTGTAGAGCACGTCATCGGAGATGTTGTGATTGATGGCGAATTTGAGATGGAGGTTGTTGGACTCGACGGTCCTTATCCGTTCCGCCGAGTTGAAGTAAACGTAACTCGAATCGTCC
>CBFCXB010000033.1:0-11743 GCA_965601905.1 uncultured bacterium
GCCCCCGTCCCGGCGCCCGGCCAGGTTATGGACAAAGATATTTTGACGGATTAAGCTTAATTTTCCCTTCCCAGCCGTCTCCTCATTTCGTCGAGGAGGGCCTCGAACTCGGCATCGCCGCGAAGCGATGAGAGGTCGGAATCGGTGAAGATGATCGGCTTGGCGAATCCGCGCCGAATAGATTCCCGCAGGTAATCGATTGCCTCCACGCTGTTTCCCTGAAGGGCCGTGACGCACGCCAGGTTGTAGTAGCTTTCGGCGACGCGCGGGTGGTCCGGGCGGAGATTCTTCTCCCTGATCGCCAGGGCCCGCTCGTGGATCTTCCTCGTCTCGGCGTAGTCGCCGGTCGTGAGGAGCAGGAGGTTCGCGCACGTATTGAGGGTATGGGCCAGGTCGGGATGGTCCGGGCCGAGCACCTTTTCCTGGATGGCCAGGGCGCGCGCATTGAGCGGCCGCGCCGTTTCGTATTCACCCATGAACCAGTAGAGGGTCGCCAGGTTGTTCAGGCTCGTCGCCACCTGGGGATGGTTGGCGCCGAGGGCCTTCTCGCGTATCGCGAGGGCCCGCTCATAAAGCGGCCGTGCCGCCTCGTAGTCGCCCTTCGCCTCGTAGACGATCGCGAGTCCGTTCAGGCTGTTCGATACGTCGGGGTGATCGGCGCCGAGGGCCTTCTCCCGGATCGCCAGCGCCCGCTCGTAGAACGGAATCGCTTTGTCGAAGTCACGCATCTGCCGGTAGAGATTGCCGAGGTTGCTCACCGCTTTTCCAACCTCCGGGCCATCCCTGCCCAGGTGCTTTTCCCGAATTGCGAGGGCATTTTCAAAGAGCGGCCGTGCCGCCTCGAAATCGCCGATGGCACCGAGCAGTGAGGCGAGCTCCTCCTGGCTGCATGCCACCTCGAGTTTATCGTCACCGAGATCGTTCAGTCGTTTCTCCAGAGCTCCCTCCAGCAGCGAACGGGATTGGTCGAACAACCCGAGCCCCCGGTATACACGACCCATGGTAACCATGAGCCGTGCCTGTATGAGCGGCTGGCCTTCCAGTTCCCTGGCGATTTTATTCGCTCCTTCATCCAGGATTTCACGGGCCGTGATCGTGTTGCCTTTTGCCTCACCAGGATCGGACACCGCAAAGAGATCTTCCAGAAACTCCGATACCCGGCTCGCGGTCTCGGCCTCCTCCCGGGCCACTCGCTCGGCCTCGATGGCCCTGAACAGTCCGACGGTCGTGCCTATGATCCCGAGGATGATGGCGATGATAACGATGGACGCCGTCACGACGCCGACCTTGTGCCGCATGACGAATTTCTTGAGGCGGTACACGGTGCTCGGCGGCCCCGCCAGGACGGGTTCCTTATTGAGATGACGCTGGATGTCGGTGGCCAGGTCGACGGCGGACGCATACCGCCGCGACCGGTCCTTGTCCAGCGTCTTCATGATGATCCAGTCCAGATCCCCGCGTAACTGGCTCGACAGGGCCGCCGGACTGGCATGCCGCTGCTTGGCCGCTATCACCGAAATCTCTCCGTGCGCGGTTACGCGCCTGCTCGGTTTGGGTGGCTCCTCCTCGCGGATCTTTCGGCGGATTCCCTCGAATCCCGCCTCACGCAGCTCTTTCGGGTCGAACGGAAGCGCCCCCGCGAGAAGTTCGTAGAGGATAACACCGAGGGAATACACATCGGTCCGTGTGTCGATATCCTCTCCCGTCAGCTCCGCCTGCTCGGGGCTCATGTACTCCGGCGTCCCGATCAATTGCCCCATATGCGTGAACATCGTTTTCTCCGTGAGCGGCTGGGCCGTCGCTTTGGCCACCCCGAAGTCGATGATCTTCGGCAGCGGTTTATCATCGACTTCGGTAATGAGCACGTTGCTCGGCTTGAGATCCCGGTGGATCACGGCTTTGTGGTGCGCATGCTGCACGCCCTCACACAACTGGATGAATAGATTCAGACGTTCCCGGGTGTTGAGTTTGCGGCGGTCGCAATATTCCGTTATGGACACGCCCTGCACGAATTCCATTGCGAAGTAGGGCCGACCGAGGGGAGTGGACCCCGCGTCGTACACCTTGGCGATGCACGGATGGTCCATGAGAGCCAGAGCCTGCCGCTCGGCCTCGAAGCGGGCAACGACTTCCTTTGTGTCCATCCCCGCCTTGAGGATCTTGATGGCGACCTTTCGGCGAAACGGCTTTTCCTGTTCGGCCGCCCAGACTTCTCCCATGCCGCCTACGCCGATACGCTCGCGGAGACGGTAGGTTCCGATTGTACCATCGGGGCTGGCGCCCTTGACGTGGCGGGATTTTTCGCGCTGGCTCATCTTGGGGCGGGGGGCATGCTGCCGGGCGGCGCCTTTCAATTCCGTGACGAAATCCTCGAGGGACGGCAGGCGATCCTCTTTGTTCTTCTCGAGCATGTGGCCGATCAGTTCCTGCAGGGATGCCGGCAGGTCCGATCGGTACTGCTCGAGCGGCGGGGGCTCCTCGTTCATGATCCCGTACATCATCGCCATCCCGTGCTCGGCCCGGAACGGGTGTTCTCCCGTGAGCATTTCATAGAACACCACGCCCAGCGAGAAGATATCAGATCGCGTGTCGACTTCTCCGCCCATTAGCTGTTCCGGCGACATGTACGCCGTCGTCCCCACCATATCCCCCGTTGCCGTCAGCTTCGTCTGTCCCGAGAGCTTCGCCACCCCGAAGTCGAGTATTTTGACGAGTCCGTCCCCGGTGATCACGATATTCGCCGGTTTGATATCCCGGTGAACGATTCCCTGCCCATGGGCGCCGGCCAGTCCCACCGCGACCTGGCTGGCGATATCGACCGCCTCCTCGACATCGAGCAAGGTACTTTCCATGCGGTCCCGCAGGGTCTCGCCCTCGTAATACGCCATCGCCATGAACATCTGTCCGTCGGGGAGCTCGCCTATCTCGTATATCGTGCAGATGTTTGGATGCTCGAGGGCGGATGCCGCCTTCGCTTCACGGATGAAACGTTTCTTTATGTCCTCTTCAGCGGTGAGGTGGGACGGCAGGAACTTCAGCGCAACGAACCGGTCGAGATTGAGGTCCTTCGCCTTGTAGATGACCCCCATCCCGCCTTCGCCGATCGCTTCGACTATTTTGAAATGCGATACCGTTTGTCCGATCATATTGATGTTGGCCGGAATCGATAATGAAGGTTCATTTCTTCATTCATATGGTACCAACCAGTATGAAACTTGCCAAGCCTTTTCATTTGGTCTATAGTGAAACCCTCGAAAAGGCATGATTCCCATAATCTTGCCGGCAGCATTCTGTGTTGGGTCTCGGGGCAGAAGTGTTCAGGGTGTGAAAGATGACATGGCAGAAATGAAACTTGTTGTATCCGGTCCAGGAAAGACAAGGAAGACATCTCTCAAACCCAAAGGTACAACCCTGGGACGTGCTTCGAATAGTGATATCGTACTCGATCATGCAAGCGTGTCGCGGCAGCATGCGAGGATCTATCAGGACCCGTTCGGGCGCTGGATCATAGAGGATCTCGGCAGCCGTAACGGCGTGATCGTCGACGGACAGCAGATCGAGGCGCACGCGATCTCTCCCGGCCAGAAGATCTTCATATCATTCTTTGCATTATCGCTGTTGGAGGAACCCGACCGGACAACAACGACGGGATCATCCATCCGGAGCAAGGTCTCGGTCATCGACAAGGGTGTGGACGAGAATATCGTATCGCACAAGGCGGGCAAGACGATCACCCTGTCGCCTGCGCGGATGCAACATCTCAACGAATTCACCGCACAGCTCATGGAGCTGTCCAGCCCGTCGGAACTCTATTCGCATGCATGTCTGCGCCTCGCGGAAATGCTCAATACGCTCGTCGCCGTCGTCAGGCTTCCCCGCCCGCCGCAGCTTCTGCCGGCCTCCCCGGAAATCCTCGCCTGCAATTTCGCGGATACGGAGATAACGGATGAAATTCTCAAGACGGCCAATGTGAATCTCTCGCAGCGCGTGCTCGACGCCATCCGCACCTAGGATACGCGGGTCAGGGCGTGTTGCGGACCGTCTTCGGAAAATAAAATGTTGTTGACGATCATAGACGAGCAACGGCCGCACCTCGTATTTGCCGCCCGCGTGAACACGCTGGGCGACACGGTCGACGCGCTGTATCTCGATATACTCGAGAGCAGATCACCGTTCGAGCTGTTCGATTTTATCGAAGCGGTCGCCCGGCAGATCAATTTCATTCAAAAGAATCTCCTGTTCCTGGAGCTGGAGAAGAAGGAAAAGGCGCTCAGGGAAGCGAACGCCCAGCTCAAGGAGAAGGACCGTATCAAGGACGAGTATGTCGCGCGCGTCACGCACGACATCAAGGGCCATCTGGCCGCGATAACGAGCTGCCTCTACGTGGCGGGCGCCGAATCGAGCGGACCGCTCAACGACAAGCAGTCCGATTTCCTGGGGCGCGCGGGGGAGCGAACCACGCAGCTGACCAATTTCGTAAAAGAGCTGTTGAACCTGACCCAGATGAGGCTCAGCGGACAGGTGAAGATGGAGGAATTTTCCCTGGCGGATACCATATCCAAGTCGCTGGAGGCAGTTGCCAGCAAGGCCGAGGATAAATCGATCGCGGTGACGTCGGATGTCGATACCTCGATAGGCAGCATCACCGGCGACGAGTTCTCCGTCAACGAGATGATCACGAATCTCCTCTTCAATGCGGTCAAGTACACTCATGAGGGGAAAACGATACACCTCGAGGCCGCATGCGACGGAGATCATATCCGCATAGATATCTCCGATACGGGCATCGGCATTCCGGCGGGTGAGCTCGGGAACGTATTCGACGAGTTTTTCAGGGCCACGAATGCAAAGAAGAGTGAAAAGGACGGCACCGGCCTCGGGCTTTCACTGGTGAAGCAGATCGTGGAACGCCATGGCGGAACGATCTCCGTCGAGAGCGAGGAAGGCCGGGGAAGCACGTTCACCGTCATGTTGCCCCGGAGCTTCTAGGCGGCCCCCGTCTTCCCGCCGCATGATCGATGTAACCGGTCACAATTGCCTTTCGCATGGCCGGAATTACCCGACCAAAATAGTTGTGCTTTGGGTGTCGATTTGGTACGATGGCCCCGCTTGGCTCCGATGATGCATCGTGGGAGCGATTCATGGAAAACGGCAACTTAACCATTGCGGGGTAGATCATGGCAAAGGCGAAGATTCTGGTGACGGATGATGATCAGGATATCAGGGATTCACTACAGGCAATCCTGGAAGCAAAGGATTATGCCGTCGTCACCGCCGCCGACAAGACCGAGGGAATGGAAAAGGTCAAGGCGGAGAAACCGGATTTGATGATACTGGACGTTATGATGTCCACGTGGCAGGACGGCTTTGAGATGGCCCGGGAATTGAAACAGGATCCGGAATATAAAAATATACCGATACTGATGCTCACCGGTGTCAAGGAGAAGACGGGTATAGATTTCAAGTCGACGGCGGGTGACGAGACATGGAACCCGGTGGATGGATTTCTGGAAAAACCGGTGCAGCCCGATATTCTGCTGTCGGAGATCGCACGACTGCTCACGGAATAACAGGATAACGGCCCAACCCAGATGTTGAACGGTAAAACCGCGCTGAAAGGCATTCGATCGGCCATTTCGATCAAGAGGGCCGTGTTGTCTGATTTCCGGACGGCGCCCGCTCCGCTGTTCATGGTCTGGGAGGCCACATACAGCTGCAACCTCGACTGCCCGTACTGTTACCTGGAAGGACTGAAAAACAGCGCGGCGCCGGTTCTTGATACCGCCGGCATAATGCATGTCATCGCCGAGGCGCGCCGATTTGGCCTGTTCTGTCTCGTCGTGACGGGAGGAGAGCCGCTACTCAGGGACGATATATTCGAGGTCAGGGAATACGCAGCCGGCCTGGGGCTCATCGTTTCGCTCACGACGAACGGAACGATGATACGGCAATCGAATATCGCGGATGTGTCGAAATTCGACCATGTGACGATCTCGGCCGATTCCGTGCATGAGGAGTGCCGTGCCGGGGCATGCGGCCCGCGGGACGCGAATATATCGTGGGTGAAATCGTTGGTGAAGGAGCTGAGGGGCCGCTCACCCGGCATCATGGTCAATGTGCAAACGGTCATCGATGAGAATAACTGGCCGCACCTTCTCGACATCAACAGGGAATTCCACGACACGAGCATCGACACGGTGTTTCAGCTGCGATACGGGAACCGCTTCGAGATAGACCGGGATCGATGGAACGGCATGATCCGCAGGATGCGATACCGGAATGCGCCGCTCGGATGGATGCAGAAGCGTGCCCTCGGGCTCTTTCCCGGGATCTCGCGGGGGGAAAGCAGGTCGCCCTGCCTCGCGCTCACATCGAATTTCGTCGTGTCGCCCGAGGGCGATCTCCTGGCGTGCAACTATCGAAGAAAAGCGATCACGAGTCTTCGAAACGGACGGTCCCTCGGTGAAATATGGGATGATCTCGGAGATCTTCGGAGACGGCATTCATCCGATTTGCGAGGATGCACATGCGCGAATACATGCTTTCTGCCCCCGGCGATGCTGCTCTCATGAGAAGCGGCATATCGATCATCATTCCGACGCTGAACGAGGAAAAGTTCATCGGGAAAACGCTGCGGCAGTTCGCGCCCTACCGGCGGCGGCACAACATCGAGGTCATCGTTTCGGATGATGCGAGCACCGATGGGACGGTCGGGATCGCGCGCCCCCTCGCCGATACGGTCGTGACGAACGAGGGCGGCGCGCGCGGACGGTCCCGGGCGCTGAACAGGGGTGCGCGCTCGGCGAAACACGATATATTCATTTTCCTCGACGCGGATATGATCATAGAGAACAGGGAGAATTTCTTCAACGAGGTGCATTCGGTGTTCGCCGCCGACCCGACTGTGGCGGGAGGAATGATCGACTATCATGTCTACCCGGACGAGCGCACATTCGCCGATCGGCTCACGCACGCATTCTGGAATACAGTGATGCGGGGCGTGCTGAGGCTCGGGACGGGTATCTCGACGCCGGGATTCCAGATGGCACGGCGGAACGCCTTCGAGGCGATCGGAGGATTCAATGAGGATCTTCGGCTGACCCAGGATGTCGCCTACTCATTGGAGCTGTCCAAACGGTGGAAGATACATTATTTTAAAAGCGCACGGCTCCTGGAGTCGCCAAGACGGTACCGGGACGAGGGTTATCTCGTCTACGCGTACCGGTCATCACTGCGGTGGCTCAGCATACTACTGAGGAAAAAGTCTTATGGCGAATACACGATTGCCAGGTAGCGGCGCCGGTCTCGGCTCGATGATTGGAAGCGCGCTGGCCTGGGGATTCAGAACGAGGGAGAACGGCACGCCCCGCGGCCGCATCGCGTCGAAATCCACCTCGACGATGCTGCGAATCTGCGCCGGCATGCTGGGATCACGCGCCGCCGGTGCGCTGTACCGTTCGATCATGTCGTCGTATCTCTCGCGCAACTCCCGCCTGCATCTCATGGACGATCCGCGCAGGAATCGGCTGATCCGGTATTTCAATTCTCTCGATGAGGCCCGACAGGCGTCCCTCGTCCGCCGGTTGACGTACGATCAACTTGTCCGATCCCTGAAGCGGCACGGTCTCTCCACCGGCAACACGAACGGTACCGAATTCTCGTACCTGACGGCGATCGCCATGTCGATAGGAGGGCGTTGCAATCTCGACTGCCCGTCATGCCTGATGCGCCCCTTTCAATCGTCATCGTTCGCCGCGATCGGTGACCTCGACTACATCTTCGATCAGGCCGGCCGCCTCGATGTATCGTTTGTTTCGATCATGGGGGCCGGCGAGCCGTTCCTCGATCCGGACTACGGCATGGAACTGCTCGATTGCCTGAAACGGCATGGGGATATCTATTTTTTCGTCTATACGAACGGAACGACGGTCACGGAGGAGTTGATTCGAACGGCCGCCGGGCTCGACAATCTGTTTGTGCTGGTCAGCGTCGAGGGATTCCGGGACAGCCACGACGGCAGGAGGGGCGGGGGCACGCACGACCGCGCCTTGGAGGCGCTCCGGCTCCTCGGTACGCATGGTGTTCCACGCGGGTATTCGGCCGTCGTGCATGCCGGCAACTACCGCGAGGTGATGTCCGGGGATTTCATTGAAAGTATGGCCTCCGCAGGCGCTCTCATCGGGTGCTACAATCAATCATGCAGCATTCTGCCGCCCGGTGCGGGAGACTTCACCGGTGAATCCGAGGTGCGGAACGAGTACTATCAAATGATGGACAAAGCGGCCGATACGGCGCCGATATATATCCTCGACCTGTTCAATCTCGAGGAGAAACGGTACGGATGCAGGGCAAAGAAGGGAACGAGCTGCTTTATCGATGCCGCATCGGGCAAGGTGTCGCCCTGTTTCCTGTTTCCGTTTTCATCCGGGGACTGCAATGTGTATGATAGGCGCTGCGATTCGAGGCTCGAGGATATCTTGAGTAACGGTTTCTTCGATAACTACCGGGAGGAAATCGGCGCACGGTGCCTCTGCATCAGGGATGTGAGGGGGGAACTAGATCACTTTCGCCAAAATCCTTGCCTGGGCGAGGATGACAGGTTACGAGTGGAAGCGTTGCTGGAGGTCGTGGAATGATCAGAAAGGTGATTTCGCCGCTGCTCGTTGTATGTTTGATCGCGCACTTCGCTTCATGCTACTCGTCGAAGACCGAGATGGTGTACGACCTGTCCGAGGGGCTTCCCCAGCATGAATCGGTGACGGTGCATATGAAGGACGGGAGCGTGCAACAGTACAAATCGGGCGGAATCAGGGATGAGACGTTCATCGGGGTGGACGGAGAGGAAAATGCCGAGGAGATACACCTCGAGGACATTCTTTACATCGAGCTGGAAACGAAGGAGCTGGCAACCGGGATGACCATCCTGGCCGGGGCAGCGGGCGCGGTGCTCGTTTTGGTGGTCGTAACGGGCGTTTTAATAGCCGTCGCGTCCTGCCCGCACGTATCGGCATTCAACGGTGAGTCATTGGTCCTCGAAGCGGAGCCGAACGGCGGCGCGATCACGAAATCCACCGAATACACCGATTACTCCGTCATGCGGTATTCGAGGCCGTCCGGGGACGGGACGTACCGGATGCGGCTGGAAAACAGGCTCGAGGAGATAGATTTCAACAACGAGTTGAAATTGCTGGCGGTGGAGCACGATCCCGGCGTCCGGGTGATACCCGATGTGAACGGAGCGCTGCTTGCCGTCTCGAGCGTTGCACGGCCGGTATGTGCAGTGACGGACGGCGGCGTCGATCTCCTCGATGAGTATAGCGTCGACGGCCGGCTTTTCTGGGACGGCGACCGTCACAAGACCGATTACGACAAGGACCATCCGCGCGACGAGCTGTACCTGACATTCGAGCGGCCCGCCGGAGCGCGCACGGGGGTGCTCGTCTTCGAGGGGAGCAGCACATACTGGAGCAAATACATCATGGCCGATTTCCTCTCGAAGTTCGGCAGGAGCGCCGCGGCGCGGTTTGCAAGGCTGGAGAACGATCCCATGGGCAGGGAGAAGGTCGAGCGGTTCATGAGAAAGAGCGGGTATCACATCGACGTGCAGCTCGAGCGCGACGGCGAATGGATCGATGCGGGACATTTCAAGACCGCCGGGACCTATGTGTCCAAGCTCCAGGCCCTGCAGATCGATATACCGGAGGACGCCGGCGAAACGATCGACATCAAGCTCACCTATGCGCCGTTTTTCTGGAATATCATGGAGATCGGGATGGGATATCCCGCGGAGCCCGGGAACATCAATGTAACCGAGCTCATCCCGGTCGAGGCGATCGAAACGGCGCGCGGGGACATACGGGAGCTGCTGCTCGAACGGGACGATCGGTATTACCGTGCCGTGCAGGGCGACCGCGCCGATATCACGTTCCAGGTGCCCGCCGCCGCTCGAAATATGGAGCAGACCCTGATCCTGAAAACCTCGGGATACTACAATTTCATACTCGACGAGGATATGGAGTTGCCGTTCCTTTCCAAGGTGTGGCAGGCGGTCAAGCGCCAGGGTATCGACGCATACTCACTCGAGAAATACCGGGAGATTCAGGAACAGGTGAAATTCTAATAGCGGCTCAGCGGCAGCTGTCAGCTGGAGTCGCTATTCACCGGCGGGGCGCGAAGCCGCCCCGCCGGTGAAATATTCTTTATCACGGAGCGCAGAGCAAAATAGCGACGAAATCCCTCCATTCACTTTTTCTCAAGCCCTCGTTGAGCTGTACGGGCCGGTGCGTGCACTGCGAATCGAGGCGGTCCTTCTACCGCACGAGGGGCGGCCCCACGTTGTCGCTCGATGAGTATGCCTCCATCATCAGGGAGGCCGTGGGGCTGGGCGCCGGTTCGCTTCACGTGAGCGGGGGCGAGCCGACGCTCTATCCGCATCTCGCCCATCTCATACACGAGGGGGATCGCCTGAACCTGTACACCGTTCTCAATACGAACGGGAGCCTCCTCAAGCGGGAGCTGGCCGGGGATCTCGTCCGCGGCGGATTGCGCTCGGTGATCATCTCGATTCACGGCGATTCGGCGGAGAAGCACGATGCGATCAGGCGGCGGGCGGGCAATTTCGATGAGGTCATCGGAGCCATCGAGATACTGAGGGAGCTGAGGGATACGTACAGTCCGCATCTGCTGATTTCGACACAGACGATCGTGACGAGGAGCAACTACACGGATCTTCCCGGCATCATCGATCTCGTGTGCCGGCTGGAGGTGGATGCGCATGGATTGTCGTATATCGAGGGGGATTTCGATCTCGAGCATACGCTGACGATGGAGGATATCGAGGTATTGAGAGCTGATGTGCTGCCGCGGACCGTGTCGCGGCTCGGGAGGCACGCATTCAAGAACGTTCTGCTGAAATGGGCGGCGACGAGGCTCGTTTCGAGGCTGTACGGCGGAACGGTCGAGCGGCGGCGGGATTTGAGCCGGGGTGTCTATAACGGGAAGAGGGGCGATTTCGAATGCAGAACCCCCGCGGGATTCGCCATGGTTCTCGCCGACGGAAGCGTGCTTCCCTGCAATATGGTCGAGTACACCAATGGCCCCATTCTCGGAAATGTGAAGAAGAACGGACTGGCGGAGATCATTCGCAGCGATGACTGGCTCGATTTCAAGCGGAACGGCTACGATTACTGCCGGCACTGCCCGACGCACTTGCACTTTCATATTCCGATCTCGGCGAATCTGCGAAAGCTCCTGCCGCTCGCGCTGAGGAACCCGGCGTACGAGCAGAAATCGGTTATCGGGAGGCTGGCAGAGGCGATGTGGTGATGATCAAGACGGTGATGAATGTATTTCGAAATCTCTATCTCTGCATGATGCACAGGGAGAATGAATGCAGGGCACTCTGCCCACTCTATCATATCACGCCCTTCTGCAATCTGAGCTGTGCCTACTGCGACGGCTTTCCCGAGCTCGGATTGCCGCGGGAGAGGGCCGCCGCCGGCGATCCGGCCGATGCCCGTTCGTTTCAGCTCCCGACGGATGATGTCACGAGGCTCCTCGCTATTCTGCGGAGGAGCTTCGACTTCCTGTTCGTGACGGGCGGAGAGCCGCTCGTGCGTGATGATATCGAGGAAATTTTCGATTTCGCCGGTTCCCTACGGTTCCACGGCATCTCGATCAACACGAATTCCATCCTGCTGCCCGAAAAAGAGCGAATACTCGGGGCCGTATCCAATCTCGTGAT
>CBFCXB010000034.1:0-11690 GCA_965601905.1 uncultured bacterium
CCCTCGTACCAGTACTCGCTGTAGCTATCCTTGTCGTAGTCCCGCTGCACGTCGACGATGGCGCTGTCGCCGAGGTCGAGCGCGAGGGAGTAGTACGAATTAATCTGCTCGACGTAGCCGCTCTTGTCGAGATCCTCCGAATCATGAATGCCGTTATTGGCTCGGCAGTTGATGTCCGTGTAGGTTCTCTTGACCGGATCGTACTGGAGGTTATCGGACGGGTACTGGCACAGGTCGTATGCGTCGAACCCGATATCATTGTCATTAGCATTCCATGTGTAGAAAGTGGGATTGCGCTCGTCGTCCGCTTTATTCTCCAGCGGATTGTAGAAATCCTCGTCGATCGTCCCGAAATCAACGCGCAGCCTGCCGCCGCGGCGGAGAGAGTCGGGCTGAAAATCGTTGACCCAGATCTCGAGGTACTGCGCCGTGGTGAGATCGATGCCGCCGGTAAATCCCGTCATGACGCCGTACCACCGCTCAGGATCGGGAAACACCACATTGTCCAAGTCGTTGAGCCGAAGAAACAGCGAGGTAACGCTCGTATTCTCGCGCTGGTCGAGGCCGGGATTAAAATCCCGCTTGCTCGTTGCGAGGAAGGCCTGGTCCTTGCGGTTCACGTTGAACCACGATGCGTCGATCGAATCGGACGGGGGAAGCGCTCTCGTCGGATTCCCAGGATCGAGGGGAGGGCTCGCCTCGTACCACGACTGCCGGGTGAGGCCGATCATGTCGCTGTCCTCGACCCCCTCCATATCGTCGATGTAGGCCTCGCCCTTGACATTGGGATTGGGAATGCTCACCGCCACCTCGGCGCTCAGGTTGAGACTGCTCTCCGAATCGGTGTCGACCCGGGGGAGCAGGTTGGCGATAGAGGTCATCCAGCGCGGATTGAACGAGAAGCTTCCGTTGATGTCGAATGCCATCGTCTTGGCCGGTTCCTCGCCGAGCCGGGGGTTGTACCGGCTGGCGCCGACCGAGTTGTAGAGGAACGTGCCGTTGAGCCGCAAGTTGCGGGAGAGATTGAGCTCCCCGCCCACGCCGAGCAGCGCACTCTTGCCCCCGCCGATGAGCGGCTTGTGCTGGTAACTGATATTGACCCGGGCGTCGGGCGATAGAAGCGCGGCATCCCCCTTGAGCCGTACAGTTCCTAACGCATAGTCGATCTCGTAATCGACGCCGCGGGCGAGCTTGGACCCGTCGACCGTGACGACCTCGGTTCCCTCGATGATGTCGAAGGCGTTGAGCTGGAATGTCCGGGGACCCGTCCCTCCTTCGATAACGATGTCGTACTTGTGGGTGTTCTCTTTCCATGTCTGATTCTTGGTGTTGTAAAGCGTGTCCCGTTTGACGAGTGCTTTGTATGCACCCGTATAGACCGTATCGAGGTACGTGTCATCGAATCCCTCCGGGATGGTGAGCACGAAGTATTCCTTGTTGATCTTTTCCTGCGACACCGAGAACGGTTCTGGATCGGGAAACATGAAGTATCCGAGTGTGGGATTCACGACCCCCTGGTCCGAATCGATCCGGCCGTCCGAGCCCCCAACGCGTGGCGATCCCGTCTCGTCCCACCGATCGAGTCCGAATATCCGGAGGTAACCCTCCTTGTAGTTCGGATCGATATCTCTATTCTCGCGTAGATCCTTGTTCTCTATCCGGACATCGAGCGATCGTATGTTGTCGACTCGTACCCCGCCGAGTGAGTAAACGTTCCGCATCATCATCTTCCAGGTATCCGACTGCGGGGTGAACTCGACCTCGAGCGGACAGATCAGCTCGGCGTACAGTATTTCGCCGGGATTGGAGTAGCTGCCGACGTCGAATTCCGCGAATTCATTATCACCGAGATCCTTTTTGGCCCGGTAGATGACGGCAAGTGCACGGTTCTCGTCGAGCGGCTGCGCGAGACGTATCCCGACGTATTTCGTACCCCCGCTACCCCCGTACTCCTGTATATAATCGAAATCGTTGTTCTCAAACTTGATCTCCTTGAACCGCCTCAGCCTGGCCGTCCGCGCGGAATCGGATTCCGCCGCGATCTCATCGTCCAGCCCATTGTTGTTGGGATCCGTGTACGTAATGATATTGTACTTTCTGATATCGTTGTCTATCTCCTCCTGGAGATCAGGGCGGATGGTGACGAATACCCGCATATCCTCGATGGTGAAACTGGTATTGTAAAATTCCGCGTTATTGAATTCCCACCCCGGGTTCTCGAGGTAGAAATACTGCCGTTTGATGTAGTTGAAGTCGGAGATCGTCGTCTTGCTCGCAGCCGTTCCCGAGGAAGTGTAGGTTCCGGTGGCCGTCTCACCCTCCTCCTTGCTCGCGATGATCGTCAGATCGAGCGGGCCGAGCTGGGCCTGCGCCTTGACGCCAAAGAGCCCCTTCGCGCTCCCTGAGTAGCTGATGAGTTGTGCCCCCCTAAGTATGAGATCGGTGTCCCCCATCTCGATCAGTTTGATGATATCGTCATCGAAACCCGTGTAGTTGATCCGCACCCTGTTGGTGGATTGGAGGCCGCCTCCCATGCTCGAGTGATCGATCGCCACGTTGATCTTCTCGCCGATGGTGCCGTGGAGATTGACGGAGAGCTGCTGCTCCATGTCTAGATCGGGGAACTTCTGCTGCTTGGGCCGCCCCTCCGTCTGCGGACAGTTGGCGCACCAGTTCGACTCCCCGCCGATCTTGATGTTCTCCCGTCCCGACACGGTCAGGTTGGTCGCCTCGCCCTTTCCGATGATCCGCTCGATCTGCTTGGGAAGCTTGATCGGGATGTCGATATTGAGGAGGCCCTTCCGGTGCCCCTCGCCGCGCTCTAGCTTGAGGTTGTACTTGACGTCTTCCAACCACACCGTGCGCCTGACCCGTTCCTTGATCGCCGTCTGGCGCTGGTCGATGGTGGCCAGCTCGATGTCGATGCCGGGCTCCTCGACATTACGCGGCGTGTAGTAGTAGAACGCGCCGCGCCGCGTCGCGTCCCTGGTAAACCGCCGGTGTTTCGGCACGCGGTAGGAGTAGAGGAGACCGGTCTCATCGTCGTACTCGACGATTCGCTCCCGGAAATCAAAATCGCTCCGCAGAAAGTTCGGGCACAGTGATATGCCGCCGAGCAGGATATAATCGAACGGCAACGTGCCCTTTTCGGCGATATAATAACGGATTTCCAGCTTCTCCGACATAGTGCCGAGATCGATCTTGAGGCTCTGCGCTGAAAGGAGGGCGGGGCAGAAAACAATGAAGACAAGCGCGGCAAGGATACATACTGATCCATAGCAGGCAAATCCGGGACGATCCATTACACGCATAGTGCCAAACAATTCAATCCACCCGCAAAGAATTCATCGCATCCCTTCACCGGTATTATCAAACGGCGATTCCCCCTCTTCGAGAGAACAACACAGCGGTTGGCGAAAAACACGCTCGCGCTGACGCCGAGGAGCGTTTAAAAACTCTGTTTCCTCATCATTAATATGTGTTACATTACCCATGTGCTCAAAAATATAAATTCGCCATGCGTAGACCGGATCGGAGGACGATGATACGCTGTCCCGGAAAAGAGACAAAGCGCCCCCTTCCTGTCTACATATGAATACACTTTCCCCACACTCCCCTGCTCTCCCTTCACGAAGAAGATCGGGGAACAGGGGAACGGGGTGCGGGGTTGCGACAAACGGTAGATTATACTATGCGAACGATACGCTCAGGCCTCCCGCGACTCGTTCGCGCTCGACGGCCTCCTTTACCAACAGATTCGTTAACCCTATGAAAAAGCTCATACTCGATAGATACATCGTTCAGAATCACATCGGGCCGTACCTCTTCGGCATCGCCATCATCACATTCGTTTTCGTCATGGATTTCATCTTCAGGTATCTGGATCTCTTCATCGGGAAGGGCGTGCAATTTCTCGTCGTTTTAGAGTTTTTCGTGCTCAGTCTAGGACATATGTTTGCATTAATTATACCAATGGCGGTTATGCCGGCGACGCTGATGGCGTTCGGTCAACTCTCATCCGACAACGAAGTTACAGCAATGAAGGCGACCGGTGTTTCGCTGTACCGGATGATCCTGCCGGTTGTCGTAGCCTCTGTCCTCCTCGCCGTGGGGCTGGTCTACTACAACAACGCCATCCTTCCCGAGAGCAATCACCGGTTGATGAATCTCATGATCGACATCGGAAAGAAAAAACCGACTCTCGAGATCAAAGAAAATCAGTTCAACGACACGATCAAGGGGTACACGATCTTTATCCGTGAGAAGAACGACAAGACCGGAGAGATCGAGGACGTGCGGATCACCGAGAATCGTAAGGGAGGCATACCAACGACAACCATAGCCGCACGCGGCAGGATGGCCTATCTCGAGGGGAAGAGCGTGCTCCGCTTCGAACTGGAGGACGGGGAGATTCACGAGATGCCCGACGGTGAGGACATCACAACCTACCGCAAAACACTCTTCAAGCATTTCACGCTCAACATCAGGGACGCGGAACGCTCACTGGAACGGTCCGACCGAAGCCACCGCGGCGACCGGGAGATGAGCGCAGCCATGATGCGCGAACGGATCGGGGAGATCACTCACAATATCGGCACGATCAAAAAGCACATGCACCAGTCCGCGGTAAAACCGATCGCAGCGAGCCTCGCGTCCGTTTTCCCCGAACTCGCCGGTTTTGCGCCGGAACAGGCAGAGGAACCCCCGCCCATGCTGGAACCTCCCGGGACGGCCAGGCCGCGGAGCGAGAAAACACCCGGGCTTGCCAGCACCGCCCAGCAGGTTCTACGCGTTCTGGAGAATGAGACCAACATCATAGAGGCGAATCGAAACCAGACATCACGGTACGGCGTTGAAATCCACAAGAAGTACTCGATACCGTTCAGCTGCATCATCTTCGTGCTTCTCGGCGCTCCACTCGCGATACGGTCCGGCAAAAAGGGGATGACAATGGCCATCGGTTTCAGTATCCTCTTTTTCCTCATCTACTATATGTTTCTGATCAGCGGGGAGAAACTCGCCGATCGGAGACTCGTCAGTCCATGGCTGGCCATGTGGATGCCCAACATACTCCTCTCCGCGGCGGCGATACTGCTGCTCCACAGAACGGTACGGGAGACGCAGACGATCAACTGGGACAGGTTGAACCTGTTGAAGCGGCGGCGGCGCGCGGAGCCGGCCGGTGGCGAGGAAACCGGGCGGTAGCGTAAACCGCACAAACGGGACGCAACGTGAGAATACAAGACCGGTACATTCTGGGAGGGTTCTGGAGAAACCTCGTGATCGGCCTTGTCGCTTTCACCGTTATCTTCATCACGGTGGATATCAACGAGGAGATCGACAACTATATCGATCACGAGGCGGCGCTGTACGATATAGTCGCGTACTACCTCTTCCAGATCCCCTGGATACTCCTTCTCGTCCTGCCCGTTTCGGCCCTCCTCTCGGCGGTTTTCTCCCTCGGCAAGCTCGCCCGCCAGAACGAGCTGACCGCCTTCATCGCCTCCGGTACACCCTTCGTGAGGCTCGCCATGCCGATCATCGCATCGGCGCTGCTGCTCAGCGTCGCGACGATCGCCTTCAGCGAGCTGCTCGTGCCGAAGACCAACCGCAGGAGCGAGCAGATCATGCTGGTAAAAATCGAGAAACGGAGGAAGCAGGAATCGTTCAGGTTCAAGAACCATCTCCACTACGAGGGCGAGAACAACCGCGTATACTATGCAGAGAGATACGACGTAACGCTGCACGAGCTCCGGAACGCCGTTCTCCAGGAGTACCGGGGCTCCAGCATACAGCGGCGTATAGACGCGCAGAAGGTGTTTTGGGACGGGGGAAAATGGGTATTCCTGAACGGCGCCATCAGGGAATTCACGCCTGAGGGCGAACGGATCACTCCCTTCGACCGGCTTCCGATGAAGGAACTCCCCGAACGGCCGGAGGACTTGGCAAAGCAGGAAATCGACCCGGAGGAGATGAACTACACCGAACTCAAGGATTACATCGACAAGGTGCGCCGCGGCGGTGGCGAAATTGACAAGTACCTCGTCGATTTGTATTTTAAATTCAGTTTTCCGTTTACGAGCCTGATATTCGCCGTGATCGGAGCCGCGCTCTCCTCAGTCAAGCGGAAACCGTCGCTGGCGACCGGATTCGGGCTCACCCTGTTCATCAGTTTCACCTATTACGGGATACTGCGAATAGGGCAAGCCCTAGGCCACAGCGGCGTGATACAGCCGCTCGCCGGAGCGTGGTTGGGAAATATCATTTTCTTCGCGGTTGGAGGCGTGCTCCTCTACCGGGCGAACAAGTGAAACCATTCATCGTCCGCTAACGGAAACGTCCGACGCGGCGGTGCCGCGGTTGCCCGTGGAAGGACGAGGTTTATCGCATGAAACATCGAACCGATAGTTCAAGAATTCTGTTCTTCGCTGTCTCGATATCGCTGCTCGTGTATCTGCTCCCGTCGAAGGTAATGGCGGAGCGCTTCAAAGGCGAAGTCGAGCTGATCAAGAACCTTGACCCGGAGGAACGGCTGACATACTTCGGGCTGCAGTACATCATGAGCAAATACCAGGTCCGGCAGTTCCTCTCGCTGGAATCCGAGACGGAGCGCCGGGAATGGATCGAGCGGTTCTGGGTCGATAGCGATCCAACGCCGGCCACCGAAACCAACGAGCGGCGGATCGAACACGAAAAACGGGTGGCGCTGGCGAGAAAACTGTTCGGCATGAAGAAAACGCCGGGGTGGGACAGGCGCGGGGAGACCTTGATCCGTTACGGAATGCCCGGCTCCCGGGTGAAGACCTTCGGCGACATCGGATTCTACCGGATGATTCCACCGGGGGAGATGTGGTACTACGAATCGTTCGACATCCTCATCCAGTTCCATGACTACAATCTCAAGGGGGAGTTTATCTACGCGATCCAGCCGCAGGGGCTCACCTCACGACAGGTCCTCGACCGGTTGAAGCTCGCCATCGAACACTCACGGAATCACGAAATGGCGGGGATCAGGCTGAGCCCCGAGGAAGTGGGAGCCATCTCCAACTTCAATCCCGACAAGATCGACCACATGGCCGACCCCGATATCAGAATGACGACCCCGACAGACCTCATCACCGGCCGCGACGTCCGGAAGATGCAGCGGTCCGCCAACAACTTCTACAAGTACCTGAAGGAGAAACCGGTTATCTACTCCTTCGAGCTCGACGCCGCAATCCTGCCCGTCTATTTCGATGTCACGGCCTTCAGGGGCGGGGCCGACCGGATACGCACCGAGATCAACATCGAGATGCCGACAAGCGAGCTGCGATTCGTACGCCGTGAAGGGATGCTCAGCGCTGATGTCGAACTCAAGGTGCTCGTGCGTGATTTCGAGATGAACCAGGTCGCCTCGGCGAGCGATCGTCTCCGGGCCTCCCAGGCGGGAGAAACGTTCACAGGCCCGAGCCATATACCGGGCCAGGCCGTGGTGACCCTCGAGCCGGGATACTACCGTATCGGCATCCAGGCGACCGACCTGCACTCTGGACACAGGGGAAGCTTTCGTACCAACCTCGAACTCACCTCGTTCGACCGCTCGCTGCGCCTCAGCGACATCCAGTTCGCGAGCAGCATCAGGGACACCGAGGAGAACACGAGGTTCGTCAAGGGGACCCTCCAGGTCGTACCCCACCCCCTCCACGCCTATCGCATACCATTCCCTGTAACACTCTACTTCGAGATCTACGGGCTCGACACCGACACCGAGAGTCTCGCATTCTACGAGGTCGAGTACCGGATCGTCCCACTCGAGAAGCGGCGGCGGGGACCCGTGCTCGAGGAGATGCCCGTCGCGATCAGCTCGCAGTTCGAGACGACCGGATTCGGCTCGACACAGGTCCAGCATCTCGAGATCGCCACTGAAAATCTCTGGAAGGGGCCATTCGAGTTGATCGTCACGGTACGCGACCGGCGGACCCGCCAGAGCGTCAGTGAACGGGCGAGTTTCTCGGTACTCGAATAGACGACCGGCGCACGGGAATGACCGCCGAGGTGGCCGGTAATTTCACTATCATCGAGTAAAAACGGTGCGGGGTGCCGGCCCGCCGGGACGGGGTCCCCTTCCCGGCGGAGACGCCGATACAGCAATTGCAGCCGCCTCGCCGCCGGTAGGCTACGTCCCCTGCTCCCAGCTCGCCAGGTACTTCTTCTGCTTATCGGTAAGCTCGTCAATGGAGCACTGCAGCGTCTCGATCTTGAGGCGTGCGATCTTGCGGTCGATCTCGGGGGGCACGGGGTACACCCTATTCTCGAGCTTTGACGCACCCTTCGAGAGAAATTCGGCCGAGAGGGACTGATTGGCGAAGCTCATATCCATCACCGAGGCGGGATGACCCTCCGCCGCGGCGAGGTTTATAAGGCGGCCCTCGCCGAGCAGGTTGATCCGCCGCCCGTCCGGCAGTATGTACTGGTCGACGTTATCGCGCACGCGCGTTGTGCTCGTCGACATCTTCTCGAGCTCGGGGATATCGATCTCGACGTTGAAATGCCCGGAATTGGCGACGATCGCCCCGTCCTTCATACGTTCGAAGTGTTCCTTCCGAATGACCGAGATGTTCCCCGTCAGCGTAATGAACACATCCCCGACCTCTACGGCGTCATGTGAACTCATCACGGAGAATCCGTCCATGACCGCCTCGAGGGCCTTGACCGGATCGACCTCGACGACTATCACATGGGCGCCCATGCCGCGGGCCCGCATCGCCGTGCCCCTGCCGCACCAACCGTAGCCGAATACCACGATCCGGGAGCCGGCGAGGAGAATGTTGGTTGAGCGGAGCACCCCGTCGATGGTGCTCTGCCCCGTACCGTATCGGTTGTCGAATAAATGCTTGGTCTGGGCGTCATTGACCGCAATCATGGGATACTCGAGAACCCCGTGTTTCTCCATGCTGCGGAGCCTGATCACGCCCGTTGTCGTCTCCTCCGAGCCACCGATCACCCCCTCCAGCATCTCGCGGCGGTCCTTGTGGAGGGTGCTTACGAGATCCGCCCCATCGTCCATCGTGATATGGGGCCTGATATCGAGCACCGCATTGATGTGGCCGTAATAGTCCTCGTTGTCCTCCCCCTTCTTCGCGAAGACCGATATTTCATGGTCCTTGACGAGGGAGGCTACGACGTCGTCCTGCGTGCTGAGCGGATTCGACGCGCACAGTGCGAGCTCCGCCCCGCCGACCTTGAGTGTCCGCATGAGGTTCGCCGTCTCTGTCGTTACGTGGAGGCAGGCACCTATCCTGAGCCCCCCCAGCGGTTTCTCTTCGGCGAAGCGCTTTCGTATCAAGCGGAGCACCGGCATCCACTCATCGGCCCAATCGATCCGTTTCCTGCCGGCGTCGGCAAGATTCAAATCCTTGCAATCATACTTCATCGAAAGATCCTTTCCCTTTTCAATTCTCACGGCGTGGGCGTGCTCACACCTTCGACTTCAGGATATCGACATAATCGAGTTTCTCCCATGTAAACTCGGGCTCTTCACGGCCGAAATGACCGTACGCGGCTGTCTTCCTGTAAATACCGCGCTTGAGCTTGAGACGGTCGATGATGCCGCGCGGCGTGAGATCGAACGTATCGCGCACGATCGACGTCAGCTTCTCGTCGGATATCGTACCCGTCCTGTTGGTATCGACCATCACCGAGATCGGCTCGACAACCCCGATGGCATAGGCGATCTGTACTTCCACCTCCGTTGCCAGACCGGCGCCGACGATGTTTTTGGCCACGTGCCGGGCCGCGTACGATCCGGAACGATCCACCTTGGTCGGATCCTTTCCGGAAAAGGCGCCGCCGCCGTGGCTGCCGAATCCCCCGTAGGTATCCACTATGATCTTCCTGCCGGTAAGACCCGTATCGGCCATGGGACCGCCCCTGACGAAACGTCCCGTCGGATTGACCAGAATCCGGTAATCCGAGGCGTCAATCGTGAACTGCGAGAGCACGGGGCTGATCACGTGTTCGGTCAGTGTCTCGCGTATCTCGTCGAGAGTGGCGCTCTCGGCGTGCTGGGTGGAAAGCAGAACCGTGTGCACCCGCTTCGGTTTGTGGTCCTCATACTCGATCGTCACCTGCGATTTGCCGTCGGGACGCAGGTACTCGAGGGTCCCGGCCCTGCGAATATCGGCCATCCGCTGCACCAGGCGGTGGGCGATGATAATCGGTATCGGCATCAGTACGTCGGTCTGGTCGCAGGCATACCCGAACATCATTCCTTGATCGCCGGCGCCTCCCTGATCGACGCCCATCGCGATATCACCGGACTGTTCCTCGATCGTAGTGATAACAGCGGTCGCCTCGTCATCGAATCCCAGCCGCGGATCGGTATAGCCGATCTCTCGGATGACCTTCCGTGCTATCGTCGGTATATCGATGTACGCCTCTGTGTGTATCTCGCCCGATATCAGCGCCATACCGGTCGTTACGAGTGTTTCACAGGCTACACGCCCGTCGGGATCCACCGAAATGATTGCATCGACGATGGCGTCGGATATTTGATCGGCAACCTTGTCGGGGTGACCCTCCGTTACAGACTCAGAAGTAAATAAATGCTTCTCGGCCATTTACATCCTCCCCTTCATTTTTCGAATTTCCAACAAGAATCATTACCATCCATCTTCTCAAGGCGTACCGTCAAGCGAAAAAAGACCGCTACCTGAAATCGATCTGCGAGTAATCGCTGATGTTGTAACTGCTGCGCCCGCCAGTCACCTCGGCGAAGGCGCCGACCACACTACCCTCGAGCATGATGTCGCGCAGCAGGCTGCTCTCGTTCAAGATCGAGTTCCTGATGATCGAATCATTGATACGGCATCCCCGTGCGACCGACACGTAGGGACCGATGATCGACCGGGTGATTTCGCTCTCCCGGTCGATGTAGCACGGGGGAATGATGATCGAGCCCTCTCTCGTGTATGCGCCGTCCATATCCTCCAGGAGCACACGGTTTGTTTCGAGGAGCGTCTCCATCTTTCCGCAGTCGAACCATCCCTCGATCTCGTAGGGGTGGAATTCGATCCCCCCCCTGATCATGAGCTGGAGAGCATCGGTAATCTGGTACTCTCCCCTGGTCATGATGTCCTTATCGATCAACTCGGCACACGCTTCGAACAACGGCGTTGAATCGTGGAGGTAGTACAAACCGACCACGGCAAGGTTACTCGTGGGTTTCTCCGGTTTCTCGACTACGTTCGTGATGATATCCCCTTCGACCTCGCATATCCCGAAGCGCCGGGCATCTTCCACCTCATGGACGCCGAGCACGTAATCGCCCACTTGCGGTATGCGGGCGAAGTCCGTTTTGATGATCGTATCGCCGAGTATAATTATCAGCTCCGACTTATCGGCATGGGGCCGCGTGAGCGAGACGGCGTGCGCGATACCCTTCTGTTCGTCCTGAACAACGAAGTGCGTCGGCATATTGTAATTGCAGGTTATGTAATCCCGTACCAGTTCCCCCTTGTACCCGATGATCGGTATCAGCTCGGTGACCCCCATATCGATGAGGCCATCGAGGATATGGCCGAGTATCGGTTTCCCCGCCACGTTGAGCAGCGCTTTCGGGATGGTGATCGTCTGCGGGCGGAGCCGCGTGCCGATACCCGCTACGGGTATTACTGCCTTCATTCCTCCTCCGTTCTCAGATGCTCCTTGAT
>CBFCXB010000035.1:0-11535 GCA_965601905.1 uncultured bacterium
GAGTTCGCGCTCGACGCCAACTTCCCCAATCCGTTCAACCCGGCAACGACGATCCATTACAACCTCGCCAGGCCGACGTATGTCGAGCTCAGGATCTACGATGTGCGCGGCGCCCTCGTCCGCACACTCGTCGCCGAGCATCAGAGTGCGGGCGAGAAAAACGTGCCGTGGGATGGACGTCTCGATTCCGGAGTAATGGCCTCGAGCGGCGTGTACTTCTACCAGTTGAAGACGGCCGAGTTCAACCGGACGAGAAAGATGGTCCTTCTGAAATGATCACCGCTTTCTAGAGCGGCATCAAATGTGGAGCCCGGCTGCCCGGTATTCCATGGCAGCCGGGCTCTCCTTTCTCGTGGCCCGCGCGGCCGGGGATTTTTTCACGTCGCCCCGCGCAACCGGGCGCGGCGGATCGCCGGTCTCGCGTAGTGCCGCTTATTATATGCGGCTCAGCGGCAGCGGGACGCTGGCCGCTGCAGCCGCATATCGCTGGTGCGGCGCGAAGCGTCCGCTCCAGCGATTTTATATTTAAGCGGATGGTCTGCCGGAACGGCCTGCACGTCCTCCTCTCTGATGGTGTAACCGCTGAAATTCAAAAGATATACTGAATTTTTTACGTTCATATGGCATGTGAGGACGAAGTCGCGACACGAGTATATTTTTATTGACACTGCCCCCGCTCTCATATACACTCCCCTCCGTCGGAAGTAGAGTATGAATGTCGTTCTGTGATACGGCCTGTCATGCTCCAGTCCGGCAAGGGACTCTATTTAGCGAACGAATATCGCCAATTTCTCATCGACGGATCCGATACCGCCCAGCACCGGCCGGCAAGCATGTGCATCCAGGGTGCTTCCGGTCGGCTGGAATCTATCACTCTTCACTCTCTCACGTTCTCCGATGAGGGGAACAAGAAAGGAGGGCAGGATGGGACGATTACGCTCTCTCGTCCTGGTCGCACTGCTCCTCGGCGGCACGTTCGTGCTTGCCGGCGCCGGAATCGACCGGGACGACAGCGGCCGCGGGATGTTCAGCACCCCGATCGACTCGTTCTCGACCTTCGAGATCGGCTCGCTGTCCGGCATATTCCCAACCCACACGGATACGCTACCCGTGTACCTGCACACCGACAGCCTCGTGACCTACATCGAGTGCCATATCTACTGGAACGACACCGACCTCGAGTTGGATGACGCTGTGCGGGGACCGGGGATACCGGAACTCGCCACATTCAACCACTCAAGCCCGGAAGATTCGATCGTCGTGATCGAGA
Source organism: uncultured bacterium (assembly GCA_965601905.1). Lineage (GTDB taxonomy): Bacteria > Krumholzibacteriota > Krumholzibacteriia > Krumholzibacteriales > Krumholzibacteriaceae > DATKWS01. The sequence continues at coordinate 1,271 of CBFCXB010000035.1, forward strand.
TCTTGTATGCCAACAACCCCTTCTCCATCCCGAGTGGCGAGCCGATCGCGTACCTCATTTTCGAGGTGCAGTGTTACGGCTACGGTCAGGAAACGCAGGTCAAGTTCACCGACAACGCCAGCGAAAACGTCTTCGTCTGCAATGGAGTGCTCTATTCACCGCTCCACCGCTTGGCCGGCTCCATATGGACGGCGAACCAGTCGAACAGCTATCTATTGGGGGAGGACCTCGTTGAATACGCGGGGGATCAGGACATGTCGATGGGCTTCGACCTGGACCAGTCAGTACCGGGAAAGCTTCTGAAAGCCCATTTCCAATACTCCATGCAGTATCTGCAGTTCGATTCGGTAACGGTCGGCGAGGACCTTCAGCCCGGTGACACGGTGTATGCATACGAGGAGAATGACACGCTCTACGTCACCCTCCCGGAGACGAACCAGTTCCTCACGGCCGGACGGCTCCGCATCTTCGACCTGCATTTCAGCGCTTTAGCAGGCATCGATAACTACACCTCGTATGTGGTTCACAACTACGCCGAGCGGCTCGACGAGTGCGGCGGCATGCAATACCCGTCGTGGGGGTACAACACAATCCGTGTGAACAACCACACCGCAACGGTCGACATCGGGGATGTTTCGTACTACACGTCCGCTGAGGTGTACGACGTGTGGGTCAAGATGGGCTCGAACTACCCGATAAACAGTTACAATTTCTGGGTGGAGTTCCCAGCTGACAAGATCGCCTTCGATACGATAGTCGTGTACCAAGATTACACACCACCTTTAGGAACACCTTCACTGTCTGATTCGACCAAATTGTCGATCGTCTCGGATATTGGAACCGATTACCAGCCGAGCGCTCCCATTATCGTGTTCAAGATGCGATTCAATCGACTGATCTACCTCGCGTCAGGTACGGTTCTGCCCATCACCATCTGGAATGGGGGCCCGAAAGGGATCTACTACGAAATGGACGCGTTCGGATTCCACGAGGCGGAGACGACATGGCTGGATGGTAAGATCACGATCACAACTCCCCACCACCACTGCCCCACGCTGTTTGCCTGGAACGGCACGGCATTCGAGGAGGAAAACACGATCCTCGCCGAGTGCGACGGGAAGGTGGTCGAGAACGACGTGACCGACTACTACCTCATCTCACGAACGACCCCGGTCCCGGACGGCGCGCTCCGCTTCCAGATCCGCGAGGACGGCGAGGAGATCAGCGCATTCAGCGGCTTCAGGCTCCTCGTGGTCGATCATCCACGGAAGAGGCCGATCCATGTCACGCGCGATGGCTCGATCATCACGATCGGTCAGCCGCACAGCATCGTATGGGCAAGGGATCACAAGGGGAGCGACATCACCGAGCTGATCGGCTCCAAGGACGCCGTCCCGTACATCAGCACGGAGAGCGGCTGGTTCGATGTGAACTTCGGCAAGGTCAGCCCCGAGGAGATCGAGGGATTTGCAGTGCTCTCCATCGATAAGCCGAAGGAGGAACCGGAGACACCCGAAAACATCGCGGCGACAGACCTTCCACGGAGCAAGAAGCTCGATGTCTCCATGAAACTCGCGGACGGCTCGTGGAGGCTCATCGCCAGCGAGGATGCGCGTCTCGTGCCGGCAACCCAGGCGACGATGATCGATCCAGCGCTGGTGAGCCCCGACCGCGAGCTCGTCCTCCGGTACTCATGGGATGACTACTACAAGATCGACTTTCTGGACTTCAGGACGGCGGAGCCGTTCGAGGGCGAGCCGACGGAGCTCGATCTCGCCTCGGCGAACCATTCGGCGGCGGGCGAGGTGCGCACCATGCTCGGCGGCGCCAACGTCGATGCCCCGGTGACTCTCGTTCAGGGTGAAGCGATCGATCTCGCCTTCGACATCAGCCCGCTCCCGCCCTATTCGAGGAACACGAAACGCGATTACATCTTCGTCGCGACCGGGCGGTACCACAAGGAAGGTAAAAAGGAGACGCCGCGCGCCGAGTTCGCGCTCGACGCCAACTTCCCCAATCCGTTCAACCCGGCAACGACGATCCGCTACAACCTCGCGAAGCCGACGTACGTCGAGCTGAGGATCTACGACGTGCGTGGCGCCCTCGTCCGCACGCTCGTCTCCGAGCACCAGGCGGCGGGCGAGAAACAGGTGACGTGGGATGGACGTCTCGATTCCGGAGCGACGGCCGCCAGCGGCGTGTACTTCTACAAGTTGAAGACGGCCGGATTCAACCAGACGAGAAAGATGATCCTCCTGAAGTGATAGCCGCTCCTGAAAGTGGCATCATACTAAGAGCCCGGCTGTCCGTCATACGTGGCAGCCGGGCTCTCAGCGTCTTACCGTGTACTACCGTTCCGGCGAACCGCGCCGCGGCAATCCTTCGTTGATCAGAATGCGCATCGCACCGGCCTTCTTCACCTCTTCGAGCACCCTCGGAAAATCTCCGTACCGCACCTCGTCGGTCGTCCGTATCCAGACGGCGTGCACTTCGTTCCGATTCGCCTGCCGCTTCCCCGCAACCTTAGCGCGGGCGCATACGTAGTATATACACGAGGTGGAATGAAATTTCACGCGAGTAGGAGGTTGGGGGACTTGAAACCATTCAGCATATTCATCATTTCCGCCCTGACCGTCGCGCTGATGTGCGGCGCCGCCCAGGCGGACAGCAGTGGAAGGATCTACGGAAAACTGACAACCGTTGGCGGGGACGTTTACGAGGGTCTGATACGTTGGGACAAGAACGAGGCATCGTGGGTCGATATCCTCAACGGTAACAAGGAATTGCCGCGAAGTGCCCGGTCAGGCCGCCGGAAATACCACGACCGGGAGAAATACATCAAGATACTCGGCATCACGATCGCACGAACCCGGACATATCGCTACGAACGCGGAAGCGCCCAGTCGGGGATATGTTTCGGTCATATCGGATCGATGGAGATCGCCGGCGACGATGCGGTGCGCCTGACGCTCAAGAGCGGTGATACGGTCGAGCTCGAGGGCGGATCGACCGATATCGGCGAGTCGATCCGTGAAATCGTCGTCGAGGACATCGATGAGGGCGAGATCGAATTCGAGTGGAATGACGTCGAACGGATCGATTTCATGCAGGGAAATGCCGGTCTCGTTTCGAATTTCGGCGAGCGGCTCTACGGCACGCTGACGAGCCGGCGGGGAGACGAGTTCACCGGATGGGTCTGCTGGGACGTCGATGAACTGTTCGCCCGCGACATCCTCGACGGCAAAACAAATCGCCGCAAGAGCAAGATAGAATTCGGCGATATCAAGATAATCGAGCGATACAGCTCGAGCGCGGCGAAGGTGTTCATGAAAAACGGGGACGAACTCGTCCTGCGCGGCACCAACGACGTTGACGATTCCAACCGGGGAATCTCCGTGTACGTCGAGGGACTCGGCCAGGTCAAGATGCGCTGGGACGAATTCGAGCAGATCGAGTTTGCGACACCGCCACACCAGGTGCCGTACGACGAATTCGACGTCGGGCGCCGCCTTCGGGGCACCGTCTACATGGAGAACGGCGAGGAGCACACCGGATCGATCCGCTGGGACGATGACGAGGAATTCTCGTGGGAGATTCTCGATGGCACTTTCCGCGACATCGAGTTCGACGTCGAGTTCAGGCACATCAGGATGATCGAGCGCAGGGGATACCATTCCTCCATCGTGACCCTGCGGGACGGGACAAGCCTCAGGCTCAAGGGAACCAACGACGTCGATGAGGATAACAAGGGTATCTTCGTCGGAGTGGCCGGGGGTGAGGAGATAGAGATCGAATGGAACGATCTCCAGCGGATCGAGTTCGCCGATTAGCGGGCAGCCGCCTCAGCGTCAACGCTTCCCATACGGCCCTTCTACCTGTATACTAGGAAACTCCATGCGAGATTCATGCGTGAATATGCGCCATGCATAGCCCGGGGCACGGGCGGCGCCGGCGGGAGGAATACACCGGATGCAGAAAAATGCGTTCGTTATCATTAATCCGAAGGCGGGCGGATTCAAGCGCGAATCAGTACTCGGCGCCATCCGGCGGCATTTCAACGATTCGGGGATCGCGTACGAGATCCACGATGCGGCGCGGGAAGAGCCATTGGGAAGCGCCGTTTGTGAGAGATTGACGCGCGGGGGCACCTTCATTGTCGTTGCCGGGGGTGATGGGACCGTATCGAGAACGGCCGCCGAGCTTGCGGGTTCGCCGGTCCCACTCGGGATCGTGCCGACGGGTACCGGCAACATCCTGGCCCGCGACCTACAGATCCCGCTCGACATAGACGAGGCGGTCCGCCTGCTGTGCGCCCCACACACAACTCGCACGATCGATGCGATGAGGATCGATGGACGCCTCTACATTCTGACCGCCGGGGTGGGCATCAGCTCGCTCACCGTACGGGATATAAAGCACAGCGACAAGCGGCGCTTCGGCCTGCTCGCGTACGTGGGCACCGCCATCGGCAAGCTGTTCGAATTCCAATCGAAACGCTTCGAGGTGGTGATCGACGGCGAGATGCACCATTTCAATTCACCGGAGGTGGCTGTGGCGAACAGCGGGGGAGTCGTGGAAATGGTAATGCCGCGCATGTCCGAGATCCGGATTGATGACGGGTATCTCGACGTCGTAGTTGTCATCACGCGCGGTCCGTTCGACTATCCCCGTCTCCTGTTCAACATTCTCCGGAGGCGCCCACTCCAGCCCAATATCCGCTTCTTCCGGGCGAAGCGGAGCGTGGTCATACGACCGGACAGGCCCCTGCCCGTGCAGGCCGACGGGGACGTCGTGGGAACGAGCCCCGTCGAGGTGCATGTCGTGCCGCACGCGGTGAAGGTGATCGTGCCGCCCGCCGCATCTCCCGATGCCACCGGCGGGAGCCCCGGCGGCGGAACCATGCCATAAATGGCGCGAGACGCCCCGGCGGCGGCGGAACCACGCCATAAATGGCGCGAGACGCCCCGGCGGCCACCGCCGCAGATCACCCACCCCCCACTGCTACTTGAGCCCGCGCCGTTCCAGCAGGGGATCGATCGTCGGCTCCACGCCCCGGAACTTCTTGTAAAGCTCCATCGGATCGGCCGATCCGCCCGCGGAGAGAATGTACTTTCTGAATTTGCTCGCCGTCTCGCCGTCGAAGATATCCGGCTCCTTGAACGCCTGGAAGGCGTCGGCATCCAGCACCTCGGCCCATACGTAGCTGTAGTACCCCGATGAATAGCCTCCCGAGAAGATATGGCGGAAATAGGGGCTGCGGTACCTCACGATGATCTCTGGAATGAGCCCGATCCGCTTCAATGACTCGTTCTCGAACTGCAGCGGATCGATTCCCTCCACCTGTGTAAGCGTATGCCAATCCATATCGAGAAAGGAGGCGGCGAGGTACTCGGTCGTCGCGAATCCCTGGTTGAAATGCTTGGCCTTCTTTATTTTCTCGATCAACTCCTGCGGCATCGGCTCGCCCGTCTCGTAATGCTTGGCGTACAGCTTCAGCATCTCGGGCTCCGTGACCCAGTTCTCCATGATCTGTGAGGGCAGCTCGACGAAGTCCAGCGCCACCGCGGTCCCCGAGAGACGCGGGTATGTGACCTCGGAGAGCAGACCGTGCAGGCCGTGGCCGAACTCGTGGAACAGGGTGAGCACCTCATCGAGGGTGAGGAGCGCCGGCGTGTCACCGGTGGGCTTCGAGAAATTGCCGCAGTTCGTGATCACGGGGTGCCGCGCTTTTCCTCCGAGCTTCGACTCGGAGCGGTACGCGCTCATCCAGGCGCCGCCGCGCTTGCTCGCGCGCGGGTAGTAATCTGTGTAGAGGATTCCGATATGGGAACCGTCCGCCTCCTTCACCTCGAAGGCCTTGACATCCCCGTTGTACTTCGGCAGGTCGGTCCGCTCCTCGAAGGTGATCCCGTAGAGCATGTTCGCAAGGGTGAACACTCCCTGTATCACGTTGCGGACCTCGAAGTAGGGCCGCAGAAGCTCGTCGTCCAACGCGTACTTCTCCTTACGCAGCTTCTCCGAGTAGTACCACCAGTCCCACGGTTCGAGCTTGAAATTCCCTCCCTCGCGGTCGATCATCGCCTGGAGGGCCTTCGCCTCCTCCGTGGCCCTGGCCAGAGCCGGCTTCCAGATCTTCCCGAGCAGTTCGTAGACGTTCTCGGGCACCTTGGCCATGTTCTCCTCGAGCACGAAGTGGGCGTGGGTCTTGTACCCCAGCATATCGGCCCGTTTGATTCGAAGCTGCGTGATCTTCGCCACGGCCTCCTTGTTGTCGAGCTCGTCGTTGTTGTTGCCGCGCTCTATGTACGCCGTGAATATCTTCTTCCTGAGATCGCGCCTGTCGGAGTACTGGAGGAGCGGGATCATGCTCGGTTTGTGCAGCGTAAAAACCCATTTCCCCTCGTGACCGCGCTCGGCGGCCGCCTCCCCAGCCCCGGTCCGGACATTCTCCGGCAGGCCGGCCAGGTCCTCCTCGTTATCGATGACGAGCTCGAAACGGTTGTTCTCTTTCAGGACATTCTCGCCGAACTGCAGCGTGAGGACCGAGAGTTCCTTGTTGATCCCGGCCAGCACCTCTTTGTCCTGAGGGCCGAGATTCGCACCGTTCCGGGCGAATTCCTTGTAATAATCCTCCAGCACACGGTGCTGCTCCGGTGTGAGGTCGATGTTATCGCGCTGTCCGTAGATCGTCTTGACCCGCTGGAACAGTTTTTCATTGAAAATGATATCGTCCCGGTGCACCGAGAGCATCGGCGCGACTTCCTTCGCGATCGCCTGCATCTCATCATTCGTGTTCGCCGAGTTCATATTGAAGAAAACATTGCTCACGCGCGTGAGCATCTCAGCGCTCGCCTCGAGCGCCTCGATCGTGTTCTCGAACGTCGGGGGCTCGGGATTGTTCACGATCGCCTCGATCTCCTGGCGGTGCTGTTTCATCCCCTCCTCGAACGCCGGCAGGTAGTGTTCGATGCGTATCTCGTCGAACGGCGGCACACCGAACGGCGTATCGAACTCGCCGTAGAACGGATTCTGCGCCCAGAGCGCCGCTGAGCACACCAGCACCAGCAACGCAGCCACTAAAAAGACCCGTTTCCTCATCGCGATCAACTCCTTTCATCGATAACCGGACTCACGGAACAAACGGCAAAAGACCACGAAAGGGCGTGAGTATAAAGCAAACCGAACAGAAAATAAACAGAAAATGATCCGGTGAAATGCCTGCGGTGCCGAAGAACGAGGCGATAATACGCGATGACCCCCGGTCGCTCACGCCCGGGGGTCATCGTTCCAGAGCCTGTTATGATATCACCAGTTACTTGCCCCGTTTCGTCTTACCCTTGCATTCACCGAGGATATGCCGGAACCGGTATAGGAATCCCGACTCATCGCCGTTCGCGTACCCGTTCTGGTACTTGTTCTTGACCTCGTTCCCCTTATCCTCTCCCTTGTTTCCGTAGCCGGTTCCGTCTTCCGGCCTGGTGTAATCGGGGTCCTGACAGTTCGGAATCCCGTCGCCGTCATCGTCTCGCATCCACTGGAAGAAGTGGCAATAGACATTTGCCCCTCCGCTCCCGAACGGCCCCCTGGCCATGACGGGCGGAGCGGCTAGAAGCGCGATCGCAACCAGCACTGCCATCAGCGTGAGTGTCTTGCGCATGATGCGTGCTCCTTTCTCGTTGAGGTGTACGGTTCGCCCACCAACTCCATTCACTCCCGTTCCATTCGCAAGGGAAATGCCGAACTCCACACATTGATTTATCTATTTAACTTATAATGCATTATACGCTTCGTGGTGGATTGAGGGCATCGCTTCAGTGCACCGTACGGTCTAAACACGAGCCTTGAGATGTACCGCTCGGGACAATTCTCGACCGGCCGGAGAGCGATTATTTTCCTGACGGAACCTGTTCCCGGTGGTTGCAATATCTTAGAACCCATGCTACCGTGATCTCCGTGCTGGATATGAAATCGCCGTGGTAGGAATGCGGCCGGATGCGGCTTTATTCACGAGGGCCGCGGGCGGCCTCGGCCACGGGAAGGCAAGGGAACGATACAATGAGCACAGCGTCACCTTCGGAACAGCTCGAAGTCCTCCTGCAGGGAGCCGACGAGGTCATATCGCCGGAGGAGCTGCTCGCGAAGCTGGAACGGGCGTTCGAGGGCGGACATCCCCTTCGCGTGAAACAGGGATTCGATCCGTCGAGTCCGGGAATCCATATCGGCCATGCCGTCGGACTCAGGAAGCTCCGTCAATTCCAGGATCTCGGACACACGGTCGTACTCATCGTCGGGAACTACACGGGAATGGTCGGCGACCCCAGCCAGAGGTCCCAGACGCGTCCCATGCTCACCGAAGACGAGGTCATGGAAAATGCCCGAACGTATCAGGAACAGATATTCACAATCGTCGACCCGGACAAGACCGAGGTCCACTTCAACGGTGAATGGTTCTCCGCCATGAGTTTCAAGGACGTGATGGAACTCGCCGCCAAGTTCACCGTGGCGAGGATGCTCGAGCGGGACGATTTCCATATGCGCTACGATGACGGGAACCCCATCAGCATACACGAGTTCTTCTATCCTCTGATGCAGGCCTACGATTCCGTCGCCATCCGGGCCGATGTAGAGATCGGTGGCACCGATCAGAAGTTCAATCTCCTCGTCGGCAGGAAGATACAGCGCGACTACGGACAGGAGCCGCAGATCGTCATGACGTTTCCGCTTCTCGTGGGGCTGGACGGTGAAAGCAAGATGAGCAAGAGCCTCGGCAACACGGTGGATATCACCGATTCTCCCAACGACATGTACGGAAAGATCATGTCGATCCCCGACGCGTCTCTCCCCGTCTACCTGCGCCTCGCCACGACCCTGGAGGCCGCCGAGGCGGATCGGCACCTGAAGAAGCTCGATGATGCCTCGTTCAATCCGATGGATCTTAAAAAATTTCTGGCACGGAAAGTGGTGACCCTCTATCACGGCGGGGGTGCCGCCACGGCCGCCGAAGAGGAATTTTCACGTATCTTTTCGCGGCGGGAGCAGCCGGAGGAGATGCCCGAGTACCGGATGCCCGGGCTGGGGAAGATCTGGATCGCCAAGGTTCTGGCCGAGGCGGGTCTCACCCGCTCCTCGAGCGAGGCCCGGCGACTGCTCAAGCAGGGAGCGGTCTATATCGACGGTGAGCGCGTGACCGACGAGGACCTCCAGCTCGAGGTGACAAGCCCGCTCATCCTCAAGGTAGGCAAGAAACGGTTCCTGAAGCTGCTTCCGTTTGCCGAATGAATCCGGTTTTGATATGGAGGCACGGATGATTCCCCGCAGGATTCTCGAGAGTGCCTCGATCAAGGAGCTCTACCGCTTCATGATCGGAAACAGGCTGAGCCGGAAGGCTCTATTCGGCATCGTCAGCAAACGGCTGTATCAGGATCTCGTGGTGAAAAACATCGACGTCCGGCCGCTACACGTGCAGGAGCTCAAGCACGCGTACATGATGGCCCTGTTTCATGGATTCGACCGGGCGATGACCCGTGGGTACATCTCGCGGAGCGTGACGGAGCGGCTGCTCGACACCGTTCTCGAGAATATCATCGTGAACGAGAAACGCATGGGAAAGTCGTACGACCATAATCCCCTGCTGCTCGTCGTGAGCCCGACCGGCAGATGCAACATCCGGTGCACGGGGTGTTACGCGGCGAGCGATACGGCCGATAACGCGAGCCTCGATTTCGAGATATTCGACCGGATCGTGACGCAAAAGAGGGAACTGTGGGACTCGCACCTCACCATCGTCTCCGGCGGCGAGCCGTTCATGTGGCGGGACGGGGAACGCGGCCTCCTGGATCTGGCCGAGAAGCACCGAACCGAATTCTTCATGACCTACACCAACGGGACCCTGATCACCGACGATACCGCGAAACGAATGGGCGAGCTGGGAAACGTCACGCCGGCGATCTCCGTGGAAGGATTCGAGAAGGAGACGGACGCCCGCCGCGGCACGGGCGTATTCAGGAAGATCCTCGAGGCGTTCGATGCCCTCCGGCGGCACGGCGTTCCGTTCGGCGTATCGGTCACACCAACCGCCGGGAACTGGGACATCGTCACGAGCGACCGGTTCATCGATTTCTTTTTCGACGAGCAGGGGGCGGTGTACTGCTGGTCATTCCAGTACATGCCGATCGGCGGCAAACCGGATCCCGGCCTGAAGGTGTCCCCCGAGCACCGTCTCGAGATGCTGCGGCGAACGCACCATATCGTACGCGCCACGAAGG
>CBFCXB010000036.1:0-11500 GCA_965601905.1 uncultured bacterium
CCAGGTCAGCATCGTCCAGTCACCGACGCACGGCGGCATGGAGTACCCGATGCTGGCGATGAACGGAAGCGCGTCGGAGAGTCTCATCCTCCATGAACTGGGCCATCTCTACTTCTACGCGGCACTGGCGAACGACGAGCGGATGGAGGGGTGGATGGACGAGGGATTCACCCAGTACCAGACCTTCCGCTACATGGAGGAGCAGTACGGCCCCTACGCCGAGCCCGACCGGGAAGAGGGCTTTCTGTCGTCGCTCTATACCGAACCGACGATGTGGGAGGGACTGTCAAAACCGATCATCGATCTCCACCGCACCGATTTCGCCGAGCGGATCGCGACACCCCACCACGAGTTCGAGAATAATCCGAACATCATGCTCTACGTCAAGGCGCCCCTCTTCCTCAATGCGCTGCGCCACGAGGTGGGCGACGAGCATTTCAAAGAGATACTCAGCACCTACTTCGAACGGTGGAAATTCAAGCATGTCGACGAGCAGTCGTTCCATTCGGTATGCGAGGAGATCTCGGGAATGGACCTCGGGGAATTCTTCAAGCAGTGGCTCCACACGACGAAGGACTGTGACTATCGTGTATCCCGTTTCAAGGTGAAGAAGGAGGGGGGCGGTTACACCGCCGACGTGAAGATAGAACGCAAGGGCGAGATGATGATGCCGATCACCCTCGCCTTCCGCCTCGAGAACGGGAACACCGTCGCCGAGCGAATGGACGGCCTCTTGCGCACGATCGAGAGGAGCTTCACGTTTGATGTAAAACCGGTATCGGTCGCGATTAATCCCGGCAACGAGATCCTCGACATCCACCACGTCGACAATTTCTCCCCGCGGCGGCGGGACCTCAAGCTCGATCTCCCGTTCAGGGATTACTACCGTCAGGATGCCTTCGAGTATCGCTACCTCCCGATCGGTTACTACAACGACATCGACGGCGGCAAGGCGGGTCTGAGGCTCCGCGGGAGCTACGATGATATCTACCGAAAGTTCACCCTCCAGGGCCTCTACGGATTCGAGAGCGAGACGGAGGACGTCTACGGATCGTTCTCCCACCCGCTCGGTTTTCTCGGCCGTGACGCGGACTTCTTCGGTGAGGCGTACTACCGCGAGGGGCGGCGGGGGGCATACGCCGAGATCAACAAGATACGGCGCAAATCGCTCTTCGATCCCCTCGCCAAGCACCTCACGCTCCGATTCCTCTACCACGAGCTGACCGACAGCTCATACGTATTTCCCTACACCTACGAGGAGGGAATCAACCTGCGGGCCGGCCTCAGTTTCTCGATCGCGCCGAAAACGGACCTTTTCGCGACGTCCCTCTCGTTCGACTTCGACCGCTCGTTCTGGGGGAGCGACTTCAACTACGAGAAAACAGCGATCGAGGGGAGGCTGTGGCCGTCGCGGCGCTACCCGATTCCGCTCCGGCCGTACGTGCGTTTCTTTCTCGGGTACAGCTCGATCGACCCGCCGCTCCAGGAGATGTTCAATCTCGCCGGCGCCGGCGTGCTGGAGAAGGAGAACTACTTCTGGCTGCGCGGCGTGGGGGCGTTCCCCAAGGATTATTACAACAACTTTCACGTCCCGGGGGATGCGAACCTCCGCGGATACTTCGACGGGGACTTCAGCTTCCGTCGCATCTTCGGCTCGAACATCGAGCTGGAGCTGCCGTTCCCCCTGCCCCTCGGGCGCACGCTCTCGCGGTGGCTCGACCGCCGGCTCTACCTCTTCTACGACTGGGGCAAGATCCTCGACGAGGACCCGCTCGAGGGGCTGCCGCCCGCGATGCGCGCGGGATTCCCCGAGGAGGCCTTCGAGGAGTTTCTTCAGGACTTCGGCATCGGCCTCAATATCAAGTGGTTCACCGTCGAGTTCCCCCTCTACATCAGCCACCCGGTCTTCACCGGCGATGAGGAGGAGTGGGATTTCCGCTGGACGGTCGGTATCCAACGGCTGTTCTGAGAACGTCCGGCCGGGTTATAAGCACTGGGACGACCGGTATTCACCGGCTGTTCTGAGATCGCCCGGCTGAACACACCACATACGCCGGACAGTCAAGATCGTCCTGCTGAACGCACCAGCCAAGCCATATTTTATCTTGACAAATAGTACGATTAGTATTATTCTATATATACTATGAGCAGATCGAATACATCGACATCTCTCTCGCTCGCCATCCTGGGGCTCGTCTCCCTCGAATCACTCTCGGGATACGACCTGAGAAAGATATTCTCGTCAACGCCCATGGGGCACTTCAGCGCCAGCCCCGGCGCCATCTACCCGGCTCTCAGGCGTCTCGAGAAACAAGGATTCGTCGCCGGCACGACCGAGAAGAAAGACACGCTTCGTCCCAGGCGTGTGTACTCGATCACACGTTCGGGGAAGCGGTTTCTCGAATCGACACTCGAGCAGCCGCTCACACACAGCGACATCGTGTGGCGCCTGGACGAACTGGTCCTGCGCTTTGCGTTCATGGGCGACATCGTGGGAACGGCCGGTGCCATCGGGTTCCTGGAATCGCTCGAGTCGCGCATCAATGAATACCTCCCCTATCTCGTCCGGCAGCGCGATGCCGAGCGGAAGCGCGGAACCATCACCGGCGCCTATGCACTGGAACTGGGGATAGAGAAATACGAGACCACGGCCCGGTGGGCGCGGCGCGTGATTCGCGCGCTCAAAAAGAAGCTGAAAACGGAGGGATGATACGAACAGGTATGGGAAAGCCGATTGCGATGCGGTGCCGGTTCCATCGGCGGAGGGGAATTCCATGAGAAGAATCGTCGATCACGCAGGGCGGATACTCGCGGGCACGATTATCCTGTCGGCGCTCCAGATCGTGTCGAGTCTGGCGCTGGGGACGGGCGATTTTCTGAACGACGCGGGACCGGTATTCCTTTCAAATCTGCTCGTCGTCCTGATTCTGGCCTACTCCGCCGTTCGGGCGGATGCAACGGGGCTGAGGCTCGCTGGAGCGATCTTCCTCGTCTACTGGGGCATCTATTCGTTCAATACGATGGTGGAAGCCGTTTTCTTCGATCTGTCGATCCCGGCCGGGAAGCTCATCGCAATCATGGCGCAGGGACTGCTCCTCGGAGTCGCGTTCTCTCCCACCCTCGTCATTCTTCTGGGAAGGTGGCGGAAGGGCGGTGCGGGGGAGGACGCGAGACATGGGGCAAAAGAGCATGCGAGTCGTGGTGCGGGGGAGGAAACGCGAGCCGGTGCGGGGGAGCGTGCGCGGCGCGGGGCCGCGGCCGGTATCTTCGGCCTCCTGTGGCGGCTCGCCGTGTGCGATCTCTCGTATGTGATCCTCTACATCATCGCCGGAGCCGCGGCGTTTCCGTATCTCGAGGATTTCTACACCGGCGCCGCGATTATCCCCCCGCTCGGCCGGATCGTCGGCGTGCAGCTGCTTCGCGGTCTCGTCTATGTCGGCGTGACGTACCCGTTGATACGGATGATGAGGAGTGGGCGGCTGGAAAAGGCGGTCGTGGTCGGTCTGCAGCTCTCGATTCTCGGCGCTGTAGCCCCGCTCCTCTTACCCAATCCCTATATGCCTCCCCCCATCAGGATGGTACATACAATCGAAGTGGGGATCTCGAATTTCGCGTACGGCGCGATCATCGGCCTCTTGTTTACGGGAAAATCAGTCTCCGTGAGCCGGGAGAGCTGAAAGCTGTGCCCTACCGTCGCCGGAATATATTATTCCTGCCAGGATTGTTTCTTCATGAATTCAGCCCAGCACTCCCCCCCGGCCCCCCGGACGATGAATATATACTATTCTCTCCGGTAGAATTTTTTCATGTGATCCGAGCCGTACTCTTTTTCCGCCGCAAGCCGGTTGTGCGTTGGGCAGAGGAGCCGGAGATTTTTTGGCGAGTTATCGCCTCCCCTTGCATATGGGGTTATATGATCTATCTCCAGGTTCCATGTCTCCTCGCACCTTTTGCCATTTTCAGTTGTAAACGAGCACCTGCCGCCGTCCCGCACGAATACCTCGTCCCTGGTGGATTGCGGTATGTGGCGGGTTCTTTCAGCGCCACCGCGCTTCTTGCCGGTTTTTCTCGTTTCTACGTGATTCCCGTATCCCGTATCTTGATCATCCCCAACAGGTTTATTATTTCGTGCGTCCGTGCCCTTCGCAATGCTCCGTTTTTTCTTGTTATCACCGCGCCGCGCTCTCTTTTTCATTTTACTTTCCGGACTATGGCGATCAAGGTACTCGTCCATGAGGATATCAATCACTTGTTCGAAACCTAGCCCCTTCGGGAATTTAGGCGATAGCAGGACCTTGATTTTATCTAGTTTCTTAATAAATTTCGGCTCAACGGCGAATTCAACTTTAAATTTTTTCGTGACTACGACCCGCTCGGGCTCCGCCGCGGCGCAAGAGCCGTGAGCATCCCTCCCCGCAGCCTGAGTTCCACTCTCCGCGCCGAGTGCGGACGTAAGGCCGGCTTTACGCTCAGTTTCAATATTGAAACTCGGATTCGCATTATCTCCCCCTGAGGGCGCATTGCCGCACCCCGGAGTAGTGCCTGGAGGGGAAGTGGATTCCGCGCCCGCGCTCCCGCCTCCACTTCCGATTCCCGTATCGGGATTCATGACAAAGACCGGCTTGATCCGATCCCGTATGACCTTCGCCGGCCGGTACCGCGCGACGAGCATTTCGATATCCTTGATCGGTTTTCCCTCCACCCGGGAAAGAATTTCCCCGGCATTCTCCTTCGTCAGAATCCCCGATATCATCGATATCGCACAGAGATTCAACTCGCCCGTGAGGAACATCTCCGCCACACACGGGAATCGCTCGATGCAGCGGGCGACACTGACGCGCCGCCACGCGGTGGTACGCGAATACCGGTACCTGTCTACGCAGAACTCGAAGAGCGAGCCGTACCCCATCGGCACATAGAGCCGCCGCCGTTTGATCTCTATAAAGTATAACAGTATATCGAGCAGCGCCGCCCGCTCATCGCCGTGCAGTCTTTCCAGGCCGGACAGCAGTTCGTCGTCCGAGAGCCCGCGCAGCGCATCACACCGGGCGCGTATAGTGCGAGATTCCCTCCGGGATTTGCGCCTTCGCGTTTTGCTCCGGACTCTATTCTCTTGAGATTCTCTGCGAGCCGCGCCGTCCCGCACATCCTGCCGCGCGTGCTCTTCCCGCGATGCGCCGCGCGTATCTTCTTTTCGTGAATTTAGTTGAGCCGACTTACTCATGATGCACCTCCCGTCTTCCACCCATCGCGCACAGATATTATAACACACGATTTTTTCGCTCTCAGAGAGCGCCATGACGGCCCGATCGAATGGCGCTGAATGAAAAATGTCAAAAAGGGAGAAATGGGTCACTTAAGAGGCACAAAAGAAGATTCTAAAAGCATATCTAGATACAGGACGCGCCGTCCTGCAAAAATCGTCGTGATATGCTGTCAACAAAAAAGTAAAAGATTAGAATATTTAAGTATAATTTTTTCATACAGCGCACAGTCACAAATAAAAATATTTAAAAGCAGAATCTCTTGTTCGGGCAGAGCTATATGCGGTATGAGCAACCGGCTGACCGGAAGACGAACTGGATATACTGCCGATCCATGTATTGCTCAGCGATTTCGCCAGAATGTGCAGATCGCGGGATTGAGCAGCCAATCCGTGCAACCTCTGGGTATCTATCTGATGGGAGTGGTCGCGGAGCTTGTGGTTCTGTCTCCCATTTGATTTACTCTGTACTCTGTATTTTACGCGATTTTTCACTCATTGCGTCAGCAGTAAATGTAAAACCAGTTTTGCACTTAGTCTCAGGCGTTGAGTCTGGAATTTGTATTATCTCCCTCCTTGGACGCTTTGACGCACCTCGTATTGTGGCTCATGGTGAATACCGGCTTAATCCGATCCAGCATGATCTTTCCAGGCCGGCACCTCGCGCCGAGCATATCGACATCCCGCCCCTAGCCATACATCTTATCGAAACAAGAAAACAGAACATCCTCAGAGAACATGCGAAGTGAATCAGATCGAGCACGAATGTTATGCCGTCAATAACCTAGGTAGAGTCCGTTCCGTCGCGAAGAATTTTTCAATATTTTCATGATGCGTCCGAATCCCACGGCTTCCGTGTATTCATGTTAATAAACTTTTATTGCGGCTGAGTAAATGTTTCGTCCCGTCATCCTGCTGCCTGTTGCCCCGTCCTTGATCTCGATATCCCGCCCGGCAAGAATGCCTATCTGGATCAGCTACACGTCGGCACCCAGGATTCGCAACGCTCCCGTGCTCTCTCCGGCCGCTCAGCGCACTACTATCATCTTTCTCGTCTCGGTCCTGTTTCCGGCCGTCAACCGGTAAAAATAGGCGCCACTCGGTACCGGCGAGCCATTGCAGTCCATTCCATCCCAGGATACGACCTTGTTGCCCCCATCCTGGTATTCATCGACCAGCGTAATTATCCTGCTGCCGGCGACACCGAATACCGCCAGAACCACATGGCAATCAGCGGCGAGGTGATACTCGATAACCGTTCCGGGATTGAATGGATTGGGATGGTTTTGATTCAAGACGAAATCTGCCGGCAGAGGCAACTCTTCACCTGCGGCGACGGCAAGAACGGGATCATGAAACGCACCTGCTCCGTGGACATCGACGGACTCGAGCCAATACCAGCACATGCAATCGTTTAAAATGCCCTCGTCGCAGAATAAATACCGTGCACCCAGCAATTCTTCTCCGCGTGACGGAATAATCCCTACGTTAATCTTCGATCGTTCGCCATCATCTTGCCTGCTCCGGTAGAGATTGAATCCCGCATTGTCGCTCTCCGCCACCGTTTCCCATTCGATTTCGATCCGGTCTCCATAGCAGAGGGCGCCGAAGTGATCAAGCTCGGCCGCCGTCGACAGGCACGGATCGTACATGTCACCGCAGCAGACACCGGTCAATCCCGTGCATCCCGTTACATTGATGACCTGCAGGGGCTGACTGAGTGAATCGAACAGGCAGATGCAATTTTGTCCTTCATCAGCCAGCCAGAAGTCGCCCGTATACCAATCCATATCGAGTCCGCAAGGAGCGACACACGTACTGGCAAAGGAATAACTGCGACAGTAAACACCATCTTTTGTGTATTCGGACAGTACGCCAGCCTCGTCCAGAACCCAGATGGTCGAGCTGGCGGGCATCAGTGCGATGCCGGTCGGTGTCACACCGGCGGTCGCCGGAAAAGAGCGCAGCAGCAAGCCATCGAGCGAATACTCGCATACCATCGCACCGTCGGTGCAAATCCATATCGTGTTGATCTCCATTGCGATATCCGTAGGATCACCGGCGGCAGACACCACGGGAAAGAACCCGGTCATTTGGCCGTTGCTGTTCGCCGCGAATACATGCCCCGGTGCGCCGGAGGCAAACCATACGTGATACCGGTCACCGCGCCGTGCTGCAACACCCCTCACGGAGCCGGGAATGTATGTCAGGGGAATCGTGCAACGGCCGTGGCCATATGCATCAACTGAGACGTATGAAGTTCCCGTGGTTACCTGAAAATCCTCCGCTCGTGCGGGGCCCGCACAAACAGAAAAATACAGAGTTGTCAAAACGCATATAATCACTGCGCCATATCTCGGTGCGGGATCCTTTTTGCAATAGCGCTGTCTTCTCCTAGCAATATGTTCAAGCATATTGCACCACTCCTTTCTCGAGACAAAATCTAATCCTAAATATTAAATGCTTGGTCTGCCCCTGAGAATAGGCCTACGGAGTATATGTATATCCAAAAATAGTGGCTTGAATCATAGATTCGGGATAGGGCAGGTCTCCTGCCACTCGGAATTTCCATACTCTATCAGACGAATTTCCGAATGCGAAGCCTAGACCACCACCAGTACCACCCTGATCTATTGGCATATGGAGGAATTGTGTGCCAGCAAGCGATCCACCATAGAGTATATCAACTCTAGGAAGCCGATATTCGCCTATTACAGCATCGGTAGTGCTCAAGAACTCAAATTTATGAGTCATAAAAGCCGCGTATAAAAATAAATAGTCAATCCGCGTTATGACTATCCTGCTATTCGGTGGTGCATCCGGATCTATCAGTACCGGGGCATATCCATTTTCATAGTACGCACTGAAGAATTTCGCTCCCGCTGGTATCAGCGGCTCCTGGAATGTGCCATCGCCATCTTCTCCTTCGTTGATGACTATATCGGGGCATTGCGGTGTCTGCTCGCAGCTCGGCATAACGGCGAGCATGCACGCTGCCGCGAACACTACAACTATCGATCGAGCCAGGTAAATAACCGTTTCACGAAACATGACCATCTCCTTTCATCCTTGCGGATTGCCTCTAACCTCACGATTTTCTTTTGAGTCCAGCAGGCTGGGCCCATGAAAGATACATCACGCCCTCGATCCACCACCTCCTTTCAAAGCATGAAGCCGTATTGGAAATCGAACGTATGTGATTATTTTCGATCCGACTTATATATTCCACATGCGCCCATTAGGGCGATGATGCACAGTGAGACATTTGCGATTCGATTCAGGATTTCCCCCCTCCCCCCGCCTCAGCGGCAGTTCTCCTCGAAAACCGGTACTGCGGCACGAGGGGCAGAGGCACCTATGCTTCACCTGTTCACAAAGTTGCTATTATAGATTATGTTAAAAGAACTGCCCCTAGCTTCCGAGAGAAATGATGCCACGCCCAGCCGGCACAGTCAAGAAATCTTTTGCTGCAGTTGGGAGAACTACCCCAGCGCCCCGACGATCACCGGATCGAGATCCTTGAAGCCCGCGAGCCACTCGGTACGCTCGGCGCGCAGCGTGCCGTTCATGATGTTGATCTCGGCGTCGGTGTAGTAGCGGTGGGGATCAAAACGGTCGAGGTCGAGCCCGGGGATCTCGGCCGGGACCTCGTACCCCCAGTATTCGTCGCGCTGCCATTCGATCCGGTCGCGGGCGATCTCGCGGATGATCGCCGCCGAGTCCTTGATGCGGATCTTCTGGCCGGCGAGGACGCCGACCTCGACGAGCTCCACCTCGGCGCCGGGAATGCGCCCCGCCTCGACACCCTCGAGTACCGCCCTGAGATTGTCGCGCGCGCGCACGCGCTTGAACTTGTGGAAAACCTCGTAGCGGATGAAGGCGAGCTTGAACTCCGCCTTCGCGCCGTCCTGGAGATCGAGTTCGTACATCGTTCCGACCTCCTCGTGCCTCGCACCCTTCAGGTAGCCCTGGAGCTTTTCGATGCTCCCCGCCGCGTCGAGGCGCTCGAGGGAGCGGTCGACGTTCCGGCCGCCGAATCCGCCCGTGTTGAGGAGAAAACATTGGATATGCGGGTTGGCCTTAAGAATGCGATAAAAGATATTCCCCTCTTCGCCCTTCGAGCCGACGATGAACGGATTCGTCCCGACCTCCCGGACCGACTGCCCCGCCTTGGTCGGATCGGCCGCCGAGGTGAGGATCGACTCGCCGAGCATGAAGAAGGCCGCCGCCTGCTCGGGGCCGAGGCGCGCCACCGGCGGCACGCTCGTCTCGCGCCGCGTGCTGAAAAATATCATGTCGACCCGGTCGAGATCGATCCGGTCGTCGGTGAAATCGAGCTCGCGCCTCACGACGATCCCCCGCCCGTTGTAGCACTGGCCGCCCGGCACGAATGGATGGTCGTAGCGGAAGAAGTCGACATCGAGCGTCTTCGGGTCTATGTACACATTCTCAAGAACCGCGTGAGAGCTGGTGGCCCCGGCGTAGAGGAGCGGCTGCGAATCCGCCTCCAGCCCCTCCGTTTTGATGTAGGCGTTGTCCTCCGTGCCGTAGGCCTGCCCGTCCTCGCCGAGGGCGAAGAAGTCGTCCTGGCGGATGACCACGGTTTCCCCCTCATCGGGATCGAGCCAGAAGTGGTGCACCGACAGCGTCGTTTTGCCCGTGCCGCTCAGACCGAAGAAGAGCGCCCCCCTGTCCTCGATCTTCCCGCTCTCCGCGTTTTTCGCACGGATCACCTTGCCTCCCGCATGCACCCCGAGACTGCCGCCGTCGCCGTTCTCGTAACGGACCTTCTCGATGTACATCGCCATACGGAGGTGGCCCTTCTTGACCTCGCCGAAGTAATCGGACCCGAGCGCGAAGGTCACCCGGTTCGTCGCGTCGACGAGGATGCTCACCGGCGGGAGGCCGAGCTTGCCGGCGATCCGGTACCACTCCGGTATCATGATCTGCACCTGATCGGGCGGCTCGTTCTCCATGTCGGGGGGGACGTCGAAAATCAGCTTGTCCCAGAGAAGCAGCATGCGCGCGTATTCGGACGTCACGATAGTCCGGCAGTGATGCCGGTGCTCGGGATGCAGCCCCATCATCTTGTCCATGACGAGAAGCTCCATTCCCGAGCCTATGATATGGTCCGCCGCCGCCTGTAGTATCTTCTCCTGACGTTTGTTCGGCCCGCCTAAGAAAATCTCCGTCATCGGCGCGGAACGGCTCGTGAGCCTGCTTATGAACGAAGGACTCCCGTACCTGTTCAACACGTCGCTCGTTCCACGCGCCTCGAGGGTCACGGGGTCCTTCAATGCGAGTTCCCGGATCGCCCCACGGTCGCGGATGAAGAGGTTGTTTTCCTCCGCCGACCGGGTGATCAGATCGGCCAGCTCCTTTGCAAGGTTCGAGTTCTCTCCGCTCACCGCTATTCCTTCCCGTTCGGGGCGCCGTTGCACCGGGAGCCGCGAACGCTACACCTTGAGCTGCCGCACGCAATCGATCACGGTACCGTCCCGCCATTCGATCAGAGCGACGACGCGGTCCTCGTATTCGGGCTTTTTCGGCTCCCCCGTCATATCGATGGCGATACGGTGCAGCTCCTCGATCGGTACGATATTCAGTGTGCTCTTTCTCTCTTTGAGGCGGTCGAGCAGATCCGTCCGGCGCGGATTGACGGCGATGCCGCGCTCGGTGATGACCACGTCGACCGTCTCGCCGGGTGTCGTGATCGTCGTGACCTCATCGACGACGATCGGATTCCTGCCGCGCACGAGGGGCGCCGTGATCATCGTGATGAATGCGTCCGTCGCGTCGGTGAATCCGCCGATCCCGTGCAGCAGCCACCCGTCCGAATGGGTATTCACATTGACGTTGAAATCGAGATCGACCTCCGTCGCACCGAGGATCGACGTCTTGACGTACGGGGCGAAGTTACCCTTGGTGTGGTAGCAGTACGAGGTGAACGGGTCGGTCTCGATATGCTTCGGATTGTCGCGCAGCGACGCGATGCCGATCTGGTCGAACGCCTGCCCGTCGAGAATGTGGCCGATCAGTCCCTCGTTCAGAAGATCGACGAGGTACGTGGTCGAGCCGCCACGCGCGAAGGGGGCAGTGATGCCCTTCTCGCGCATAATCTCTGCGATATACTGTATATAGGCGAGCGATACGCCGCCCGCGCCTGCCTGGAACGAGAAATCCGGCTCCTCCATGATCCCCGTGTCGTAGATGAACCGGGCCGCCTGCTCGGCGATC
>CBFCXB010000037.1:0-11354 GCA_965601905.1 uncultured bacterium
GATTTTACGACGACAACCGTCATATCATCGTTCTGCGGTGCGTTACCGGAGAATGACATCACGTCCTCTATGATCCGGTCCTTGATCTCACTGGAAGTGCGCTTCTCGGTGTCGATATTCTCGAGGAGTGTAACGAGTCTCACCTGGTCGTAAAATTCCTTGTTGTTGTTTCGGGCGTCGGGTATACCGTCGGAGAAGATGACGAGAACATCTCCCTGATCGAGTTTCACCGTGGTCTCCTCGTAGATGGTGTGCTCGACCGCGCCGAGGGGCAACCGCTCCCCCGTGCTCTCCAACGATGTAACGGTGTCCTTCGATTTGAGGAGGGGGCTGCTGAATCCGGCGTTGGTGAAGGCCATCTCCTTCGTTTCGATATCGAGTGAGGTGAGACAGAGGGTGGTGAACATGAAATCGTTCGTTTTCGCGAAGATCGGTTTGTTGAGATGGGTCATGATATCAGCGGTCGAACCGTCCTCGGCCGCCCGCAGGTAGATCATCCCGCTGGACATCACCGCGATCATGGCGGCCGACATCGCCTTTCCCGATACATCCCCGACGGCTATACCGAATTTGGACTCGTTTGATTTCAGCCAGAAGTATTCGTAGAAATCGCCGCCCACCTCGTTCGCCGGGATGCAGATACCGGAGATATCGAAGCCGGTGACATTGGGATCCTCGCTGGGCATGATCGACATCTGCGCCGTGTGGGCCGCCCTGAGCTCGGCCGCCATGCGAACATTGCGAAGACGCCGCTGGTAGAGGAATATGCCGAGGCCGAGTACGAGCAGGATCACGAGTGCCTGGAACCAGATGGTTCGCCAAATAGGCGGCGTTATGACCAGCTCGATCGCGGTGCCGTTCTCGTTCCAAATACCGTCGTTGTTCGTTCCCTTGACCCTGAAGAGGTACTTGCCCGGGGCGAGTGTCGTGTAGGTCGCGAACCGTTTGCCTGCATCGGTGTATATCCAGTCCTCGTCGAGTTTTTCCATCTTGTACGCGTAGCTGTTTTTCTGGGGAGCGGTGAAATCGAGAGAGGCGAACTCGAACGAGAAAACATAATCCTTGTAGGAGAGCGTCAATTTCTGCATCTCGGAGATCGAGCTGTCGAGCTTGACCTTCTTGTTGAGTTTCAGAAACGACGTGATGACGACGGGGGGGACGAAGGGATTGTCCCTGATATCAGCGGGATAGAACGCGTTGAAACCGTTGATGCCGCCGAAGAACATCTCGCCGCTGGAACTCTTGAAGAATGCGTTACCGTTGAACTCGTTGCTCTGGAGGCCGTCTTCCTCGGTATAATGTTTGAAATTCCCCGTCGCCGGATTGAACTTCGATAGGCCGTTATTGGTGCTGATCCAGAAATTCCCCTCATCGTCCGCGAGGAGGCCGTAGATCGAATTGCTCGCCAGTCCATCCTTCTCGGTGTAATGCTTGAAGGTTCCTTTTTCCCGGTCGAACCGCGAGAGGCCGCCGCCCCATGTTCCCAGCCAGAGCATTCCTGCCTTGTTTTCGTGAATGGAGAAGACAAAATCATTGCTCAGGCTGTTCGGATCATTCGGATCGTGCCGGTAATGCGAGAACTTCCCTGATTCGCGGTCGAGCTTCTCCAGTCCGCCCCCCTGGGTGCCGATCCAGAAATTCCCCGTCTCGTCCTCGAAGATTACACGGACGTAATCGTTGCTGAGGCTCGACGGATTGTCTGGATCATGGCGGTAGCGCATGAAGGTTCCCGTCGCGCGGTCGAACCGGTTGAGACCGCCGCCGTTGGTGCCGATCCAGAGCATACCGCGGCGGTCCTCGTATATGTACCTGAGCTCGTTGTGGCCGATACTCGTCGGATCAACGGGGTCGTGGCGGTAATGGGTGTACGATCCGGATCTACGGTCGAATCGGTTGAGTCCGCCGCCGTGTGTTCCGATCCACAGGATGCCGTCCTCGTCCTCGTATATCGACCATACGATCTCCTCGCTGAGACTGTTCGGATCGTGGGGGTCCGGCCGGTACGTGAGGAACTTCTTCCGCTTCCGGTCGAATCTATTCACCCCGCCGCCGTAGGTACCCAGCCACATAACGCCTGATCGGTCCTCGTAGATGTCGTAGATCTCGTCGTAACTCAAAGTGGTCGGGTCGTTGGGATCGTTTCTGTAGTTGTGGAATCGCCCCGTCTCCCTATCGAAGACATCCAGTCCTCCACCGTTCGTGCCGATCCACAGTGTACCGCTGAGATCCTCGTAGATGGCGTACACCTGGTTGTGACTGAGGCTGTAAGGATCCGACGGATCGTTGCCGAAATGGATGAATGTTTCCGTGTCCCGTTCAAACCGGTTGAGTCCACCGCCGACCGTACCCACCCAGAGCACGCCTGACCGGTCCTCGTATACGGTACGAACCGAGTTCTCGCTCAGGCTGGCGCGATCGCGCGAATCGTGACGATACGATTTGAATCGATCGTTTACCCTATCGAACCGGCTCAACCCTCCGCCATCCGTGGCGATCCAGAGCATCCCGAATCGATCCTCGGTGACATCGCGTATGATGGGGCCGCATACGCTGTTGGGATTCCGTGGGTCGTGGAGGTACCTCGTGAAATCGTCGGTATCCCGGTTGTACCGATTCAGTCCGTTGTTGGTGCCGATCCAGAGAACGCCGCCGGCATCCACATAGAGTGTATTGATGCAATCATGGCTGATGGAGAGCGGATCATCGCGCCGGAAACGGTACGCATGAAACCGGCCCGTGAATGGATTGTAGCTGTTGAGCCCGCCGTTGAAGGTCCCGACCCAGATGAGTCCTTCCCTGTCCTCGCAGAGCGCCTGAAGATGATTATGACTGAGACTTGCGGGATCGTCTGGATCGTGGCGCATTATGGTGAACTCGTACCCGTCGTACTTGTTCAATCCATCCTCCGTGCCGAACCACATGAATCCCCTTCGATCCTGTACGATGCACTCGACGATGCTCTGTGAGAGACCGTGCTCGATCGAGATCTCCTCGAAATCAATACCGACATTCTGTGCGTCGAGCGACACGACGGCGCATACCGCTCCCGGCATCACGACGGCGGTGAGCACAACAATTGCTGTGGCAATTAAAAGACACCTAGAGTGAATACAGACTTGGTGCATACTGCGCATGCCCGTTACTCCCTCTGTTTTTCTCGGAACTCCCATTCCTGTTCTTTCCCTGTCCCGGCATGCGCGGCTGTGCATGCCGTTCGGTATAATATCTTATTCCATAACCAGTTGTCTTGAAACCGGCTGATAGTACATTACTCCCAATGCGACGAGCAGTCAAGAATATGTCTCAGGGCAATATGGTATCCTATGGATCAGCGGCACGGGGGATATGTATCAGGGACCGAAGAGACACACTGCCGCGCGGCGGATCGGTATTCCGAAGTTCCGGCCAACGGAATAATTCCGTATCATCAAAAATCATGTCGCCTTGATCACGACGACGGTCATGTCGTCGCGCTGCTGGGCGCCGCCGCAGTAATTTTTCACGTCCGCAATTATTGCTCTGTTGATCTCCCGGGCGGAGAGGGCGGATGTATCCATGGCGTCCAAAAAACGCTTCAGCCTCTCGGTTTCGTAGAATTCATTCTGTTTGACCCATGCCTCGGAGATTCCATCGGTATAGATAACGATGACATCTCCGGCTTTCATGGTGACGGTTCTTTGCTCGTACGTGCTGTCCTTGAAAGCCCCCAACGGAAAGACCGTGCCGGCGGCCTGAAGGTTTACGGCCGAAGCTTTCGCTTTCAGAAGTGGTTCAGTGAACGCTGCCAGCGAGAACGTGAATTCACGTGTAACGGTATTGATTGATGCGAGGCAGAGGGCGGTGTACATCCTCTCATCCGTTTTCAAAAAGAGGGAGTGATTCAAACGTGTCATGATGTCTGAGACCGTTTCAATTTCATCTGCTTTCGAAAAGACCATTCCGTTCGACATGATGGCGATCATGGCCGCCTTCATCGCCTTGCCCGACACATCGCCGACCACCACGCCGAATTTCGTCTTCTCCTCGTTCAACCACATATAATCATAAAAATCTCCGCCGACCTCGTTTGCGGGGATACACGTTCCCGATATCTCGAATCCCGGCACGTCCGGATCACGCCGCGGCATGATGGACATCTGTGCGTCATGTGCGGCCTGAAGCTCCGTTTTCATGCGCACATTTTTCAATCGGTACCGGTACCACAGAAATGTCACCGCCAGAAGAACGAGCAGTACAAGTGATCTGAACCACCATGTCACCCAGAACGGAGGGATTATCGTTATCCGGATCGATGCTCCTTCCTCGTTCCAGATCCCGTCGTTATTCGAGCCCTTGACCCTGAATACGTACGTGCCTGGGGGGAGGGTCGTGTAGTTTGCAAACCGTTTTTCCGAATCGGTATAGAACCAATCCGCGTCCAGGCCCTCCATCATGTATGCGTATTGATTTTTTTCCGGCACGGAATAATCCAGCGCGGCGAACTCGAATGAGAATACATAGTCCTTGTATGAAAGCACCAACTCCTCGGTCGCTGATACGAACTGATCGAGTTTCACCTCCTTGTGCAATTTCGTAAAGGAGGTTATCGCGATCGGCGGAACGTGCGGGTTGTCCCTGATTTCGCCGGGATAGAATGCATTGAATCCCCTGATACCGCCGAAAAACATCTCGCCACTCGTACTCTTGAAATAGGAATTTCCGTTGAATTCGTTGCTCTGGAGACCATCTCGAATCGTATAGTTCTTGAAGCTTCGTTTCCGCGGGTCGAGTTTCGATAATCCGTTGTTGGTGCTCAGCCACAGATTGCCATGATCGTCCTCCAGCATTCCATAGACCGCATCGCTCGGGAGACCGTCTTCGACGGTGAACCGTGTAAAAGTGTTACTCGATCTGTTGAATCTGTTCAGTCCACCGCCCCACGTTCCGATCCAGACAACTCCCGATCGATCCTCGAATATCGTGAGAATATGATCGCTGCTGAGACTTCCGGGATCGTCCGGATCGGCCCTCAGATGGATGAACCGTTCACTGTCCCTATCGAATAGGTCGATCCCTCCGCCCTGGGTGCCGACCCACAATATACCTTCATGGTCTTCTATAATAACTCGAGCAAAATCGTTACACAGGCTGTTCGGATCGTTTGGATCGGCCCTGTATCGGGTAAATCGCTCGGTGGTTCTATCGAACCTGTTGAGACCGCCACCGTTGGTGCCGATCCACAGCGCTCCGGAACGATCCTCGTAAATCCATCTGATCTCATCGTGACTCACGCTGTTCGCGTCATCCGGATCGTGTTGATACCGCTTGAACTTACCCGTATTCCTGTCGAATCTGTTTATGCCGCCGCCATGCGTGCCTATCCAGAACACGCCGGATCGATCGACATGAATGATCCTGACGATATCGCTGCTGAGGCTTTCCGGGTCACCGGGATCGTGCCGGTAAACGGTAAACCGGTTGTTTTGCCTGTCGAACCTGTTGAGACCGCCGCCATGCGTGCCTATCCAGAGTATGCCGTCCTCATCCTCGTATATCGACCAGACGAGATCGGCATTGAGGCTGTTCGGGTTGTTCGGATCGCGTCTATACAGTTGGAATTTCTTTCTTTTCCTGTCATATTTCGAGATTCCCCCGCCGTATGTTCCGATCCAGATCACGCCCGCGATATCTTCGTAAATAGCGTACACCTCATCATACGCCAGGCTGTGGGGATCATTCGAATCGTGACGGTAATGCTCGAATATACCGGAATCACGATCGAACATGTCGATGCCGCCTCCATTGGTTCCGATCCACAGGGCGCCCGATCGGTCTTCGTAGATTGCGTAGATTTCATCATGGCTTATACTCTGTGGATCATCGGGATCATGCCGGTACCGCAGGAACCGTCCACTGTCCCGGTCGAGCCGATTGAGCCCTCCACCGGCGGTTCCGATCCAGAGAGAATGCGCTTCATCCTCACATATCGCTCTGACGGAATTATTGCTGAGGCTGTTCGGGTTTTCCGGCTCCACCGTGTAACGGACGAAGCGGTTCCTTTCTCGATCGAGCCTGTTCAAACCGCCGCCGTCAGTGCCGATCCATAGCGCACCCGAGCGGTCCGCGTAAATCGATCGAATGGCATTGTGACTGAGGCTGTGGGGATCGTCCGGATCGTGCAGGTATCGCGTGAAT
The DNA here is from genome assembly GCA_965601905.1 of uncultured bacterium. GTDB lineage: Bacteria > Krumholzibacteriota > Krumholzibacteriia > Krumholzibacteriales > Krumholzibacteriaceae > DATKWS01. The sequence goes on from CBFCXB010000037.1 coordinate 6,175, forward strand.
GTTCCGGATTCACGATTGAACCGGTTCAGCCCGTTGTCGGTTCCAATCCAGAGGGTGTTGTCGCGATCTTCGTAAATAACCCGGACGACATTGTTACTCAAACTGGTGGAATCGTCCGGGTCCAGGCGGTAGTGGGTGAACTCACCGGTGCGGGTGTCGTACCTATTGAGTCCCTCATGGAACGTTCCGACCCAGAGAAGCCCCTCGTGATCCATGCAGAGCGAGAGAAGGTAGGTATGGCTCAACGTGTTGGGATCATCCGGATCATGCCGCAGGATCGAGAAGTGGTACCCATCGAATTTGTTCAATCCGTCTTCGGTGGCGAACCACATGAATCCAATATCATCCTGAACGATCGAGAGCACGGAGCTCTGCGACAGACCCTGTTCGAGGGAGAGGGTCTCGAATTCGATTTCCGCTGCTCGGGCATTGCCGCATGTGGAACATATCATACCGACCGCCATAATGAGGGCAAGCGAAGAGCGAATAATAGTATCGAGGCATTCCGAACGAACAGGCATACGCGGTCCACCGATGGTAAGGGGTATTCGTGCAGCCAAATCGTGGGAATAATAATGAGACGAACGTCGTTATTCAAGAACGATCGTCAAAACGGGCGGTCCGATCATCAAGGCGGGGGGGACCCATCCTACCCTCTGAAGAACATAAACGCGACAATGGCCAGTATCAATATGGCCAGGGCCGATGCGGACAGTATCGCCGCTATCGTTATGATGCGGTTGAAAATCTGGCGCTTGGCTTCCTTGTAGGCTTCCATCTCATCCTCCGTGGTCAGTGGAATGGGAATGTCCTCCGGCAACCCGGTCGGGACCGATTTTTTTGCTATATCTGCCAGTTCAGGATCGGTTTCCAGGTATCTCGCAACAAGGGATTTCGTGTCCTCGCTCGCCTCATCGGCCAGGTACAGGGGAAGCAAATCGAGGATTACATTTCGCGTGATTTCCATGACTACGGCACCTCCGTCTCGACAAGTCCGAGTAAAAGTTTTTTTCGTGCACGGTGCACCTTTACCTTGGCGGCCGTCAGGGACAGGCCCAGAACACGCGCAATCTCGACGTAGGGCAGTTCATGCTGAACGCGCAGGATGAAGGCGGCACGGTCGATCTCCGGCAATTGTTGCAGGGATCGCTGCACCCTCCGTAATTCGAGCTGGGACTCTACAACCTGATCCGGCCCGGGGGCCGGATCAGGATGAACATCCTCGATATCCACGTGGCGCCTGCTCCTCCGCTGATGCTCCAGATAAAGATTTCGTGCGATTGTGAAGAGGTATGCTTTCAGCGTCTCGGTGCGGATACCGTTTCTCCTCGACCATGCGCGTATGAATGTCTCTGACGTTATGTCCTCCGCCTCGGCACTTTCCCCGGCGAGCCAGAAGGCAAAGCGGTACACATCGGCAGCGTAGGACTCGTATAGGTCTTGAAATTCGATCATAATCATTCTCCGCCTATAGTATGAATAACGAAGCGAAAAGTTACAATGCGGTAGAAAATGGTGCCGGAGGCGGGATCACGGGACTTGATCATATTGTAGCGCCGAGATTCTTATGGTGCCGGAGGCGGGAGTCGAACCCGCATGGAGCAGAGCCCCGGGGGATTTTGAGTCCCCTGCGTCTACCAATTTCACCACTCCGGCACTATTGATCGGACGCGTGCATCCACCGAGCGGATTCCACACGATTCGGTATGATATCTATTTTTACCGTACCGTGCAAGTATTCGGTCCGCTTTGTTGAAAGCGGATCGACGCTCTCGAACACTCCCATCAAACGATTCGATCCCCGCGGCGGTTGCGATTTCGCGCCCGGCAGGGGCCGAGGATCACGGAGAGAAGAACCGCCGTCCGCAGGGACGAGACGTCACAGAGCATACGCTGCACCGTGGCGGGGGAGACCGCCCCTATCCGCCCGGGGCGCGCGGCCTTACCCGTCCTGGCCCATACCGCGGCGCCTTCGGAAAGCGCTGCGGTCTCGTCCATGGCCGGTGCTGCCTCGGACGGATCCCGGTAGCCATAGGTATCAACCGCAGGGGTGGTCTCCTCGAACCGCTCCTCCGCCCACCGCGCAAGGTCGTCGGGCTTCTCGCCGCCCTCGAAACCGGCCGCCTGCTCGGGCAGCTTTGATTCGGGCACGACGGCCGCCTCGACCGTTTCACCCTCCTCGAACGCTTCCCCGGCCCGCTCGCGCTCCAGTTCGAACAACTCCTCGAGGATCTGCTGTTCCCGGGTTCGCCGCGGTGGCGCCGCCTGCTGCGGCTTCGCCTGCTGCGTGCCGGAGCGTGAGGCGGAGGTCACCGCCTTCAGAATCCGTCCGAGAATGTTGATCACGACGATCAGTATGATAATGCCGATTAAGCCTTTACCCATCGTGACTACTCCTTGCCAGGTTTGGGCTTCTGTTCCTTGCCGGGCTGTGCGATCGATTTGCGCATGTCGGTATCGGCCTGTATGTTACGCAGGTTGTAGTAATCCATGATACCGAGGTTCCCCTGGCGGAACGCTTCGGAGATGGCACGCGGGATCTCCGCCTCGGCCTCGACCACCTTGGCGCGCATTTCCACAACGCGAGCCTTCATCTCCTGCTCGGCCGCGACGGCCAGCGCCCGCCTCTCCTCGGCCTTGGCCTGGGCGATGCGTTTGTCGGCCTCGGCCTGATCCGTCTGAAGCTTGGCGCCGATGTTGGCTCCGACATCGACGTCGGCGATATCGATCGAGAGGATCTCAAAGGCCGTCCCCGAGTCGAGTCCCTTCTCGAGCACCGTCTTCGATATACGGTCGGGATTCTCCAGCACATTTTTGTGGGAGGCGGCAGAGCCGATCGTCGTGACGATCCCCTCGCCGACGCGCGCGATGATCGTCTCCTCACCGGCGCCGCCGACGAGCCGCTCGATATTCGCCCGCACCGTAACCCTGCTCATCGCCCGCACCTGGATGCCGTCCATCGCCACGGCGGCGATCATCGGCGTGTTGATCACCTTGGGATTGACGCTGAGCTTGACCGCCTCCAGTACATCCCTGCCGGCGAGATCGATTGCCGTGGCGCGCTCGAACGTGAGGTTGATGTTGGCCTTGTCGGCCGAAATCAGTGCGTTGATCACGTTCTGAACGTTGCCGCCGGCGAGATAATGCGCTTCCATCTTGTCGATCTCGACATCGATTCCCGCCTTTGTCGCCGCGATCTTGGGACGTATGATCCGTATGGGCGGCACCTTTCGGAGACGCATCCCGATAAGATCCTTGAAGATGCGGACCTTCACGCCGGAGAAGTAGGCCGTGATCCACAGCCCCACCGGCACGAAGTAGAAGAAGAGCAGGATCAGTATGATGATCCCGAATACGAGAAAGAAAAGCCCGATTCCAGATAGTGCCATCGTCTACCTACCTTTCCACGTAACGAAACGTTTCGGATTCAGACCTTTGTAACGACAATTCGATATCCCTCGATCTTATCAACGCGGATCTTCGAATTCTTCTCTATGAAATCACCCTCTGTCACAACGGAGAATTTCCCCCCTTCGATCAGCGCCGTTCCGGCGGGCCGCAGCATCGTGAGCGATATGCCCTCCCGGCCTTCGAGCGCCGCGTAGGTCTCGGGGGAGGAGCGGTATCCTTCCGCTTCCGCTTCGGTCGTTTTGAGGACGAGCCGCTGGAACGGCGTGAATTTCGGCAAGAACCGCAGAGCGATGAGAATCACGGCGAACGATACGACGAAGGAGAGCGCCAGCACTTTGGCGCCGGACACGAAATCGTTCGGATGGACGAATCGCCCGATGAGGCTCAGGTACAGGCTCGTGACAATGGCGAGAATGCCCAGCGTTCCGACGATGCCGAATCCCGGTATCAGGAAAATCTCGACGAGCAGCATGACAGCGCCGAATACGAACAGAATCACCTCGCCCCACCCCGCCAGGTGCACGAGGTAGTGACTCCCGAAGAACAGGGCGAGGGCTACCAGCGCGATGATGCCCGGTGCCCCGAATCCCGGTGTCTTGATCTCGAAGAAGATGCCGAGCAGCGCCGCCGTCAGCAGCAGGCTGCTCACCAGTCCCTGCGTCAGAAATCCCGCGAGCTTCTCCGCGGCGTTCATGCCGGCAGTCGTGATCTGTGCGGCCCCGAGACCCTCCAACTCGAGAATCTCCTGTATCGTCTCGGCCGAGGCGTCGGCCATGCCGAGTTCGAGCGCCTGTTTCGCAGTAAGGGTAAGGAGCTTTCCTTCCTCGACGACCCCTTCAATTGCGATGCTCTTGTCGGCGAAGGCCTCGGCGATGTCGCCGCGGCGGTCGTTCTTTTCCGCCGTCGACCGCAGTTCCGTCCGCCAGTACGACACGACCTTCTCGCTCACTTCGCCGGTCGCACCGCCTATTCCCATCGACACCGGCTCGGCGGCTCCTATAGTAGACTGGGGATGCATGTATATCTTGTTGGCGGCCAGCGAGATGAGGACTCCCGCCGAGATGGCCCGTTTGTTGATGAAGGCGATGGTCGGCACTTTGGCGGCAATGATCGCGTCCCGTATGATCACCGCCGCATCGAGGCGGCCGCCGAACGTGTTGATCTCGTAGATGACGAGGTCGTAACCTTCCTCGTCCGCCTCCTCGGTCGCACGCTCCACGAAGGGGGAGAGGCCGAGCTGTATCTCGCCGGTCACGGGAATGATCATGACCCGCCCGTCGCTCGCCGCGCGTGTCGTCGCACCGGCGAGCGCCAGAATCAAGATTATACCGAATATCTGGAGACACTGTTTCAAACGATCACCCTCCTGCAATGTATTACATTTATTGTTATGCATTTATTCAATACAGCACAGCACACGCGCCGAATCCGGCCGGACACTCGATTCGCGTTGTTCGAATTGCTCGAAATGTAACGCCGATCATTCGGTGGCGCGGACGCTCCGCGCCTCGCCATCGGATTCCGGCTGCAGCGGCCAGCATCTCACTGCCGCTGAGCCGCAATTATCCGGACCTCATACAAATAATCGACCCCTGAGGCCCCCTCTGTCAACAGGATATGGCCAAATTTATGGTCAAATTTTGCCTTGACGGTCCGCCGCCGTTTGTTACTATGAAATCGAGTGGGGTTGTAGCTCAGCTGGGAGAGCACTTGTCTGGCAGACAAGAGGTCACGGGTTCGATCCCCGTCAACTCCACCATTGTTCTATA
>CBFCXB010000038.1:0-11160 GCA_965601905.1 uncultured bacterium
ATCCCGCTGCCCCCCGATCTCACCGGGGAGGACATCGACCCGGCGGCCGGGGCGGGAGAGCCGCGCGGTCCGGCCGCGGGACTCGAGCGGAGCTGGATACTCACCGCAGCGATCGTCGCCGTTTGCATCTCGTACCTCGTCGTCTACTTCGGGCGCGGTGGCACGGTGAATCTCAACATCGTCAATTTCATCTTTCTCACGCTGGGGCTGCTGCTGCACCGGACGCCGATACGCTACGTGCGGGCCGTCAACGACGCGGTAAAGACCTGCGGCGGGATCGTGCTCCAGTTTCCGTTCTACGCGGGCATTATGGGCATGATGATGAAATCGGGTCTTGCCGTCACCCTTTCGCAGATCTTCGTCAGTATTTCCACGGGAAGGACGCTCCCGTTTTTCACCTACCTGTCAGCCGGGATTGTGAACTTCTTCGTGCCGTCGGGCGGCGGCCAGTGGGCCGTTCAGGGACCGATCATGATCCCCGCGGCGAAAGCGCTCGGCGTGCCGTACGCGACCACCGCCATGGCGATCGCGTGGGGTGACGCATGGACCAATCTCATACAGCCCTTCTGGGCGCTGCCGCTGCTGGCCGTCGCCAAGCTGCACATCAGGGATATAATGGGGTATACGACCGTCGTGCTGCTCTTCGCCGGCGTCGTTACCTCATTTTTTATGTTGTTTGTATTCTGAACGGGACGTATCCTGGGCTCGATCGCTGAAACTATGGGACCGGTATGAGAAGGGAGAGGAGTATGATGTTACGATTACTGATCGCTCTATGCGCGCTGCTCCTTGCGGCCTCGCCGGTCTCGGCGGGTGAAGCCGAGACCGGGCAAACAGCGGCTGTGCAGGCAGAGGCCGGTGAAGCCGCGGCCGAGGAGACCGCCGCCGGGGAAACGGTCAATCTCAAGATCGAGGCTATGGAGTTCTGTACGGGTATCGAGTCATGGGCTCCCGTCGGGGCGGGCAAGATGTTTCCGAGCACGGTGGGAAAGGTATACTGCTTCACCAGGGTTACCGGGGCGGCCGAACCGGCCGAGATCGTGCATGTGTGGTATTTGAACGACGAGGAGAAGGCGCGTGTGACGCTTGCCGTACGGTCGAAATATTGGCGTACGTGGAGTTCGAAGCTCCTACTCGAGCAATGGACCGGCAAGTGGCGTGTCGATGTTCAGGCGGCGGACGGCAAGCTGCTGAGGAGCAGCGAGTTCCTCGTCGAATCGGAAGCCGAAGCCGTACAGGAGTAGATGAATCCTCCGTCGATGGCTACCAAGAGGCGCCACAATATCTACGTCGTCGAGTTGGACCGTACAGTCATGGGCGAGCCTCGCTTCGCCTGGGAGAATCCCGGCTACGATCCGGCCAAGCCCTGTTACTACGTCGGTATGACGGGCCTTTCGCCGGAGAAGCGGTTCGAGAATCACAAGGCGGGATACAAGGCGAACCGCTTCGTCAGGAAGTACGGCATACGGCTGTGCCCGCTGCTGTACGAGGAGCACAATCCACTCTCGTACGAGGATGCGCGGGAGATGGAGGTGGAACTCGCCAGGATGCTCCGGGAGAAGGGGCATGCCGTATGGCAGAAGTGACGTTCCGCCTCGGGCGCCCCGGCCCGTTTAGAGCTCCTCGAGGATGTACACCTTCCCCGCCAGAAAGTCCGTGATCCAGAGTCTGTCCGCACCGTCCACGACCGCCCTCGTTATGTCGAATACCGCGTCTCCGTACTGTCCCCGCGCGTAGAACGAGACGTTCCCCGAATCATACCGTGTATCGCCGTACGGGTATTCCACCCGGTAGAGAAGCGTGAACGATTTCCTCTCGGGATCGAAGCGGTGAACGAGGAGGTTATCCCCCGTGTGGGAGATGACGATGACGGCGCCGTTCCACGCGAAGAGGTTGTCCGGACGTCCCTTCTCCGGGATACGGTGCCGCTTCCCGTCGGCCGTCACTTCCTGGAGCGTCCTCTCCCCGTGGTTGATGACGTACATGCGTCCATCGCACCGGCAGAGCCTGAGGGGTTGCTCACCAGTTTCAATCTCGCTCACGCTGAAGTCTGTCTTGTCGATCACGGAGACGCTTCGCGAGTCGAAGTTCGCGACGTAGATTTTTTCGTCGCCGATGACGAGGTCGGTTGCGGTAATCCCCAGCGGGATGGAGTCCAGGACCGTCCGCTGCGCCGGGTCGATCACCTGGAGCAGACTCGGTTCATCATCCCGCTCGCCGGTGCGGACAAGGTATAACCGGTGCAGTGTAACGTCGTAGCGGAGGATCCGCTGCGTCACCTCGCGCTCCACCTCGGTGCCGAGCCCGAGTCGGCGTCCCGGCTCGTATACGCGCACCTCGTCCTCCAGGACGCCGAGGAACTGTTCCTCCCTGCCCCAGTTGTTCTGGGTAAGGTACAGGAGGCCGTCCCTGTCGAGGACCATACGCTGCGCCTGGCGGGGTATGCGGCGATCGTAGAAGCCGAGCGATTCCTCATCGATCGTCAGGATTCCATTTTTCGCATCCCAGATATAGACGGTCGGCCAGTACGACTGGTGCGGGCCGTACGAGAGGTAGACGTTGCCTTCGGGAGAATGGACCGCCCCGATCGGGTAGTCGTACGGAAGGGTGTGCATCTCGTACCGGCCGCCGGAAAACACCTCGGCAAACCGGTTCTCCGAACCGAAAACGAGAACACTGCCTCGCCGCGGCAGCTCGATCAGATCGATGGGCGCCCAGCCGAGGTATATCTTCTCGGTCTTGTCGCTCCCCGGATCGAATGCCGTCACTGCGGCGCCGAATGTGCCGTTCACTGCCGTCGCGCCCTTCGGGAAGTAAATTTGATTGTTATTCGGATTATACGCGAGCGTGAACATGTGCGGGATGATCCCGAGCCCGGTGATGCGCCGGAGCAGCGTGCGCGATTCGAGCGAGATGACATCGATCTCGCCGAATGCCCAGCTCGCCACGTAGAGGAGATCGTTACCGTGATCGATCGCGCTTGCGTCGTTCCCGTACGCCGGGATTGCTATCTCGTCGAGGGCGCCTCCGTCGCCGAATGAGACGACATGGACGGATGCGTGGTTGTCGTACGGGATGTAGACCTCGTCGCGCTCGAGATTGTAGATGATTCCCACTCCCTCGGTGAACCCGGGAAGCCCGACGACGACATCATCGCCGGCCGGGCAGTCGATCAGCGCCGCCTCGATCACCTTCCGTTCGTCCGTCTCCGTGACGATGTAGAGGCGGTGGCTCTCCCCGTTGAATCCCGCCAGATGCCACCGCCCGCCGGCGGTGAGGGGAAGGGAGCGGGACGCGATGACCGTCCCGTTCTTCGCGTCGAAGCGGTAGAGCGCCGCCTCGAAGCCGTCGATCGCGATGATTTCTCCCCGCCCGGCGTCGCAGACGACCTTTCTGATGGGCGGCGGGGGCGTCTGGTTGAGATTGATCAGGCCCTCGCTGTGCTCGAGCCATTTCTTGTTTTTGATCTTTCCGCTTCCCGCCTCGAGAAAACCGAGGGAAGCGCTCTCACGCCCCACGATGAAGACATTCCCCGTTTCCTCATCGACGGCGACCGATTCGAACTGCGCGTCGGTTTTTATTGTCTTCGCGGCGTCGTGCTCGGGATCGACAATAAAGAGACACCGCGCCCCGATGAGGTATATCTCGCCGGTCCGGCGCCGCAGGGTCATCGCCTCGGATTTCAGGTGCTGGAGGCCGCGCCCCTCGAGCGGGATGTTGTGCACCGCGTGGGTGCCACAGTCGACGATGGAGAGCGACGATGTGAGGGTGTTTGCCACGATCAGGCGGTTGCGCGCCTCATCGATACGGACGAGTATCGGCCCCGCCGCATTGACCGACATGCCGGCATCGCCGAGAAGATCGACAGTCGTGACGGAGACCTCGGCGTGAATATTCGTTGCCGAGGCGAGAAACAGTATGCATAGAACTCGTTTCAACATGGCCAGTGACCTCCCGGAGGGATTCCGTGGTTGCCGATTGGAAAATACCGGGTAACCGGCGACTCCATTCTAACGTATAGCATGTGAAGCGTCCAAGAGGCAAAACGATGTCGGAAAGGAGCGTATCGTGAAAACAAGATGGAGAACATGTGCGCCGCCGGTGGCGGGTTTGGCGATCGCGGCTCTGCTTGTGCCCGCCATTGCCGCAACGCAGGTTTCCAGCGTGGCCTTCGAATCGAATCGCTGGACCATGAAGAATGCACGGATCGTCGACCATCTCGGGCGCCAGTGCCTCGTAGGCATGGCCTACCTCGAGGATGTCGAATTCGGCAGCGGCACCATAACGGTCGACATCGCGGTGGACGGACGCCGATCCTACCCGGGGCTCCTCTTCCGCATGCAGTCGGAGGAAAACTACGAACATGTCTACGTGCGGCCGCACCGGGCGGGATTGTACTCCGACGCGGTCCAGTACGCCCCCGTGATTAATGGGATCTCGTGCTGGCAGCTCTATAGCGGCGAGGGGTGTACCGCCGCGGTCGATCTGCCGGAGAACGAATGGATCCGCGTGCGTATCGATGTGGCGGGCGGTGAGGCGCGTGTCTATATCGGCGAGTCGGCGGAGCCGGTGCTCGTCGTAACCGATCTGGCGCGCGGCGCGGGCAGCGGCGCCGTCGGCGTGTCGGGCCCGCCTGACGGATCGGCCTATTTCTCCAATTTCACCTGCGAGGTGCGGGACGATCTCGCGTTCCCGCCGCCCCCGCCCATCGATACACCGCCCGGTCCCGTTACCGAATGGGAGCTGTCGCAGCGCTTCAGGCTCGGTGAGGTCGCCTTCGGCGCCTATCCCGGTGATGCACTGCTCGATACGATTCGCTGGCAGGCGGCGCGGTGCGAATGCACCGGTCTCGTAAACGTCGCGTGGCGCCACGGGAGAAGCGGTTCTGAGCCGGATGTCGTATTCGCAAAGGCAATGCTCGAGGCCGATCGTGCCGGGACGCGGGAGATGCAGTTCGGGTACAGTGATGTGATCAGCATCTTCATCAACGGCGATATCGTCTTTACCGGCAACAGCGCGTACCGGTCGCGCGATCCCTCGTTTCTCGGAATCATCGGTTTCAACGACGCCGTCCACCTTCCACTGGTAAAGGGCGAGAACGAGCTCCTCATCATGGTGGCCGAGGCGTTCGGCGGATGGGGATTCATGTTCCGTGACGGCAATGCCGTTTTCCTGCACGCCGACGTCGAGACATCATGGGAGTCGGAACGCGATTTCTCGACTCCCGAATCGGTCATCTACGATCCGGAACGCGAAGCGATCTACGTCTCGAACTACGACATGTACCGGCGTAACGGAACGCAGTTCATATCGAAGCTGGCGGCGAACGGGGACGTGCTCGAGCTGCGCTGGGTGGAGGGCCTCACCAACCCGACCGGCATGGCCCTTCTGGGTGAGCGTCTGTTCGTGGTCGAAAGGCGGTCGGTGGTGGAGATCGATGTGAATGCGGGGGAGGTGCTCCGGCGGCATGCCGTTCCGCAGCCGGGATTCATCAATGACATCGCGATCGATCGCTCGGGCGCCATCTACGTCAGCGACAGTGGCAGGAGCGTCATCTTCCGCTATGCGGGCGGGGAGTGGGAGGAATGGGTAAGCGGCGGTGAAATAGGCCAGCCCAACGGGATCTGCATTCAGGGTGAACGCTTGATCGTCGGCAGCAACGCCGACCGTTCCCTCAAGGCGGTCGACCTCGGTACAAAGGCGATCACAACGGTCTCGCGCCTCGGCGAAGGCGTCATCGACGGTGTGACGGTGGATCGGGGCGGGAACCTGCTCGTCTCGCATTGGGAGGGGAGGCTCTACCGGATCGATCCGGCCGGACGCGTCGAGAAGCTGCTCGATACGACGGTTCCCTCGTACAATATAGCTGATTTCGGATACCGCGCCGATAGCGGCACGGTCATAATTCCGACCTTCTCGGACAACCGGGTGAGTGCGTACCGTGTGAGATAGCGGGGCCGCCGGCTCGAGCCGTTGCCTCGGCGGGGCCGCCGGCTTGAGCCGTTGCCGCAGCACGATCCGCCGCTTCGGCAGAGCCGCCGCCTGTTACCGGTACGCGGCCTGCTCGAGCTCGTCGACGGAGCCTATGCGACGCGGCGGGTCGAGATATCCCGCGAGGAACGTATAGATCTTCACCCTGATCTCCTTGGCCGTTCGCGTGTCCATACGGTCGAAGGAATGACCGCCGGGCGCGTCCCGGTATATCTCGTATTCGAACTCCTTCCCCTCGGCCTTGAGTGATTTGATCAGGTGCTCCACCTCGAGCACGTTCACGTCGGCGTCGTTCGTGTTGGTGTGAATGAGCAGCGGTGTCTGGAGCTTGTGCGCGTTCCAGGCGGGCGAACGCCGCCGGTACTCCTCGACATCCTCGTACGCCGTCTTTCCGATGTGAAAATCGGCCGAATAGAGATCGCGGTAATCCTGCGTCGCGTACCCCATGCGGGCGATAAGATCGCTGACCGGAACACCCGCAAAGGCGACGCGGTAGGCCTCCGGGTGCTCGAAGATGTTATGGAGGGTGATCAGCCCGCCGTGACTCCACCCGATGATGCCAACGCGTTTACCATCGACGAACCGGTAGTTCTCGATCATGTAGTCGCGGCTCGCCTTCGCGTCCTCCACCTCGAGTCCGCCGTAGTCGATCTTCTCGTAGAATGATTTCCCGTACCCCGTGCTGCCCCGGTACTCGGGGGCGACAACGATATACTGCTGGAAGAGGAGTTCCTTCACGATGTGCGAGTAGTAGGTCGTGAAGCTGCTGTGAACGCCGCCGTGCGGCAGCACGATCAGGGGATGCTTCTTCGATTGATCGATTTCTTTCGGGATGAAGACGTACGACCAGAACCTGACGCGGTTGCCGGCGCCCTGCGCGGTCGGATTCTCCTCGTGCCGGAGCGGCGGTCCCGTCATGTAGACCTTGTCGATGAAGGCCACCGCGCCGACGCGCTGGAACCACATCAGATCGTCGATCGCCTTCTCCAGCTCATCGAGCCGGTGACCGAGGCGCTCATCACTGGCCGTGAGCTCGGTGATCTGTGAAGAGATATCCTTCGCCGGTTCCTCACAGCGTGCGGCTCCGGCGATCATGACGCAGACACCGAATGCGAGGAGACATGCTAAAAAATATTTCATGGTGCAACCTCCCGTTTTTACGAATATACGTGCATTACCCGGTCAGTATAGCGAGGTGGGAGGGTGCTGCAAGGAATATATATACGCGCTCAAGCACCGCAGGGGATACATGCGGATATGCGCGGTGGGAGCTTCCGTGAGATGATTCTTAGGTTGTGAGCACTTCCCCGCTCACGAGGTCGAACATTCGCGTGATCGAAGTAACGGCAAGGCCGCCGACCCAGACCGATTCCGGAATCCCCTTGGAACGCGAAACCTCGACATGAATACGCGCGATACCGTCCGACTCCTTCCCCTGCTCCATGATCATGCTGTCCGCCGTTGTCACGCCGTGTTCGAGCAGGTAGGTGCTGAGCCCGGCCGAGGCGGTCGCCGAGGCGGGATCCTCCCAGAGTCCCATGGCGGGTCCGAAGTGCCGTGCATAGGAGATGCAGTCCGGACTGAATGTGTCGAGTGTGAAGATATGGTTCGTTTGAACGCCGTACCGCCTGTTCAGCATCGCGAGTTTGATCAGGTCCGGCTTCATGCTAAGGATCGTTTCCCGGTGTTTCACGGGGATGATCAGCCAGTCGAGATCGTGAGATGCGACGGCGACCGGCAGCCCCGTTTGCGTGATCTCGATCGGTTCGATTCCCAGGACATGTGCCAGTTCCTCGACCGGTATCGATGCCGGTCGGTACCGGTGCACCGGCTGCCGGATCATGATTTTCTCGAGGATACCATGGTTCTGTGCGCCGGTGATGGCGATGGCGTCGCGCTCGCTCCTTCTCAATGTGAGATCGGGCGTGGGATCGTGCATGAATGCGATCTCGACCAGCACGAGCCCCACATTCGTTTCGAATGCAACACGTGTCAGGCCGTCCTGGAGCGTGATCCTCCCTTCCTCGAGGAGGGCGAAGCAGGCGGCGATCGTCACGTGTCCGCTTGTTTCGAGTTCCTTGCTCGGCGTGAAGTACCTGATGTGGAATGCGGCGTCATTGCGTTTCGAATCGGTGACGACTCCCAGCTCGACCAGATTCATTTTCATGCCGCTCGCGATATCCTGAAGGGTTTCGGTGTCCAGATCTTCCGCGGCGGTGATGACGCCGGCGGGATTTCCCCCGAACGGTTTGTTGGTAAATACATCGACGCACTTGAGGATCAGTTCACTCATGGCGGTGTTATCGGGACACCGGTGCAAATTGCACGATTGCGGTGCATATTACCCCGGAATGGCCCATTGTAGGTTGAAAGTCCCTTATGTTCCCCATTGTTCCCGTATGCATAGAATAAGTTATAAATAATAAAGTTAAAGTGAATCACGCTTAGCCCTATCGCGTCGTAACGGCGTATAATTTATATATACAGCATGCAAGATCGATTCCTCTGGTGCGGCGGTACCGGCACGGGGTACGGCGAGTTGTGGCGCACCCGCGTCGGCACGGGGCACGGGGCGGGGGCGGGAGCCGCCGGCAAATCCGCGCGCGGGGCTTCGTGGCGCGCCCTCGCTGCAGCAAAGACCGGTGGACAGTGGATTTCCGATTACGTACAATGCGAACGGCACGAAGAAATGGTGTTCGGTTTTGTACGGCCATTCGAAATGAGGGGGGCGTATGATCCGCGTGTACAATAACGATACGAAGGTTTACATCGGCGAGATCACCGATGACCAGCTCCGGTTTCTCATCGACAAGCTCGAGGAGGAATCGCTCGAGGACCAGGATTATTACCTCAATCGCGCGACGATCGAAATGCTGGGGCGGGAGGGGGGAGATCCCGGTCTCGTCGAGATGCTTCGCACGGCGCTCGGTGACACTGAGGGCGTGGAGATCCGCTGGGAGCGGGCGTAGGCCGCGGCGCTACCATTCCGGAGAATGATCCTGTATCGTGGGGGCGGGAATGCGTAATAACGCTGCAATGAAAATTCAGCGCCCGAGATGGAATCGCGGGGCGTTGCTTCTCGTCATAGGGATCGCCGTGGCGGCGGCCGCGCAGCTTTCCCAAGCCCGGGAATATGAGACGCCGGAAAATATTATATTATTCATCGGCGATGGAATGGGCGTCGCGCACGTGACGGCCGCGAAGATCGTGCGGGGCTCCCTGCACATCGAGAGGCTGCGGACGGGCGGATTCGTCATGACACACGCCGGGAATGAGCTCATCACCGATTCGGCGGCGGGCGGCACGGCCATGGCGACGGGGCACAAGACGTACAACGGGGCGATATCGGTCTCACCGGGGGGCGAGCCGCTGAAGACGGTGCTCGAGTACGCCGAGGAGGCGGGCAAATCCACGGGACTCGTCGTCACCTGCTCGATCACGCATGCGACCCCCGCCGTCTTCGCCGCCCATGCGATAAACTGGAACATGCACTGCGAGATCGCCGCGCAGATGGCCTCGAGCGGCGTCGATGTCCTTATCGGCGGCGGTTGGGCCTATTTCATTCCGCGGGAGATTGAGGGGAGCAAGCGGGAGGACGGCCGCAACCTGCTCGATGAGCTGCGGGCGCGGATGGATGTCGCGCTCTCAGTCGAGGAATTCCGGGCACTCGGGGATGTCGAGCGCCTCGCGGCGTTTTTCGCGCCGCGCCACCCGCCCGCGGTGGGGGAGCGCGCCGTCTCACTCGCCGAGCTCACCGCGAAGGCGATCCACACGCTCGAGCGGGACGTGGACGGGTTCTTCCTCATGGTCGAGGGATCGCAGATCGACTGGGCCGGCCACGATAATGATAGTGACGGCATCCTCACCGAGATGATCGATTTCGACGAGGCGATCGGTGTCGGCATGGATTTCGCCGAACGGGACGGCGGCACGCTCGTCATAGTCACGGCGGATCACGAGACGGGCGGATTCGCCGTGCACGCCGGCTCGTTAGCGGACAGCACCGTGACCGAAACCACCGGCGGCCACACGGCCGAGATGGTTCCCCTCTTCGCATACGGCCCCGGTGCCGCGGCCCTCGGCGGGGTACTGGACAACACCGATATCGGCCGGATCATGATCGATTACATGAGTCACCGGTAAAGCAGATCCGCACGCGAACACGCATCGAATTTGAGAGATCACGGTGCCCGGCGCGGATTGCCGGCGCCCGATGCGATTCGGCGTGAACCCGACGGCAAGCCGGGGGATATATTCGAGCGGGAGGCGACACGCTGCTTCGGTACGACCTGCTTCGGTACGCGTTGCTCCGGTACGCGTTGCTCTGGGTGCCGATGGTCCCCCTCGCGATCGTCAACGCCGCGATCCGCGAATCAGTGTACCGGCGGTTCGCCGGCGAACTGGCCGCGCACCAGCACTCGACCGCCAGCGGGATTTTGCTCTTCGGGATATACATATGGCTCGTGACCGGCCGTTGGAGGATCGAATCGGCGGGCCGGGCAGTCGCGATCGGAGCGCTGTGGCTCACGATGACCGTCGCGTTCGAATTTTTATTCGGGCGTTTCGTCATGGGGCATCCGTGGAGCAGGCTCCTGCACGATTACAATCTCATCGCGGGGAGATTGTGGGTGCTCGTGCTGGTCTGGGTCGCCGTCGCGCCGTACGTGATGTTCCGCCTGCGGATGTTCCTCGTGCGGATGTTCCGCCTGCGATCGAGACAATCCTGAAAATTTTTTATGATTTTTTAAATTTTTTCTTGACGGGTATTTTTGTGCTTTTTGCGGCGGAGCAGTGGTCAGTTTTTTATATCTTCGAGGAGCGACTTGCGCGCACCCCTGCGCGGAGATCTCTCATGCAGCCGCCATTTTTTATTCAATGCCGTTCGATCGGGCCGCCACGGCGCTCTCACGAGGCGAAAAATCATGTGTTATAATAATGGTGCGCGATGGGTGGAAGACGGGAGGTGCATCATGAGCATGTCGGCTCAATTAAATTCATATAAAGAAGTTACGCGGGACGTTTCGGGGGGGAGATTCGCTCCCAAAGATTCGGGTAATGCGCCCGCGCGGAACGGATCACCGGGAAAAACCGATCGCTGCGATTCCCTCGACATCCGCACCCGGTGTGACGAACTGCGCCGGCTCTCCGAAGACGAACTCCTCTCCGGCA
>CBFCXB010000039.1:0-11118 GCA_965601905.1 uncultured bacterium
TCACCTGAGCTTGAGACGGAGAATAATAACCATTCACACTATTCCTTGTCAGCTCCCGACTTATCGTGCTTTTGCTCCTGCCTGTAGCTTCGGCCGTTGCAGAAACGTTTTCCCCTTCTACCATCATTTTACCATCATTTTAAAGATGACTTCTCGCTCACTTATGCTAAGATGTCTGTGTTGCATCGCACGGCTCCTTGTTCAATAGTCATTGTGTTCATCAATAAACTATCGAACACGCCTTGCGGTGCAACGTCAATTATGTAAAGCGTTGCGTTTCAAAATTGAATTCAGGAGACATTATCAAGAATATTTCAACAAGCATGACCTCTAGGATCCCGAGGTTGCAAATTGCGATCCTGCGTATTGGCTAAGCCGGCCACCTGAGGAGCGCTTGGCTGAGGTGGATGCCTTCAGGAAGTTGTTCCATGGAAGTTCAGCCAGACTTCAGAGAGTTGCTCGCGTTGTTGAACAAACACTTGGTTGAGTGCATCATTGTCGCAGGTTATACGCTGGCCTTCCATGGAGCTCCGCGTTTCACTGGTGATATTGCCAACAAGCGCGCCGCGGGCAGGAAGAAAGACCTTGCAGACATCGAAACACGTGGAGAAGAGCAGCAATTGATCGCCGAACAAGACGATGCAGTCGGACGCAGCTCCGCCGCGCCGCTGATCGCCACACCGTTCGCATGAAGAGAAAAATACAGTACTTTTTGGAAACCCTTCTGGCTAGACCTGAGGCTATGTGGGAAACCACTATCGCCCAGCAGCGCTTGCTGCCGTTCGTTGCCCTAGCTCTCACGATACTTTCAGGCGGCATTTCGACAATTCCACGCCGATCACTAAAATTCCTGCTGTCATACGCCAATGATCCCCTCGGCTCACAGCTATTATCTACGTACCATGGGGAAACACCCCTTTTCTTCTTCCTGGCACATGCCATAGATGCAACAACACTGACTCGATACCTCAGCTTATGCTTCTGCCTTATCGTCATCGCATATTTAGTAGTCTATCTCTATGGAAAGAACAGGCAGTGTCCGCCAGCTTTACTGGTTGTTCTGCTCTTTGCTCAACATCCGGTCGCCTACGTTCTCAATACTTGGCTAGGGATGATGGATGGTATCACCGTGATCGCAACCGCAATATTGCTCTTTTCTCGCTCCACGATGATCACTGCTTTGATCTCAATAGTGCTAACGCTCAATCACACCGCTGCTCCCTTTATCGCGATGCCAATCATCATATTGCGCGGCCTGTCGCGCGACTCAAACATATACATAAAGCATGCCGCGTCTGTAGCTATCGGCCTGCTTGCCGGCAAGATGCTATTGATATGGCTCAATATGGACGGGGCTGAAAGCGCGTCGCGTTTGAATTACATCATGGATGTACCGTTGATTCATTGGGTAAGAATCAATGTCACGCATTTCCCGTTAGTACTGTACTCAATGTGTTTCGCTCTGTGGATTCCCGTAGTCCTAATGATCGTGTTCTTCTTTCACAACAATCGAAGGCTCTACGTGTTCTACCTGCTCTTCATGGCAGGGTTCTACTGCATCACGCTGGTAACGAAAGACACAACGCGCGTATTTGCGCTCTTATCGTGGGGACCCACCTTATACTGCCTGATGCATACTTGGCGAAACGAAGCACCAATCTCAACAAAAGCCGTAATCTTTCGCGCAAGCGTTGTCGCTTGTGCATTGCTTGGCTGGTGTATGCCCCGGCTAGTTGTTTGGGACGGTGCAGTATACGCGCCAGGCTTTGAACAGCCGTTTCGAGTGATTTGGAGAGTTTTGCAGGGGCTTGCTACTTGAACCCAACAATATCCAGTCCGCGAACAAGCGGATTTACTCGTACGCGAGATCCCGCGTGGGTCTCGCGCCGGTGAGCCGTGCCGTTGGGTTTGAAGATCTATAGTTGGCACTGGCGCCGTACCACCTAAAGACCGTACTTCTCGCACGCTATATATATAACCTCCGGAGACGGTCACGCTGCGGGTCGTCTCACCCTGTTGCGTCGTACCTGCTGACGAACATTGCTCCGCGGAGTATGGCCAGATCTACAAGAACAAGTGCAGTTGCAAGAACTATGTGTATTGCATGCCGAGCCCTTGTGATTTCTGGTGCAAGGTCTGCCGCCAGAACCTATTGAAAATGGTTCATGAGTGACGTTGGAGCCCGACGATCGGATAGAGGCAGCTTGGGCCAATCAATAGATGTAGATGTGTGTCGCGTTCAGCGCGTTGCGCGGTTCCCGGAGGATAGGCATCTGGTACAAGAGGCGCAAGATTCGGAGGGAGTGATTTCATGAAGCGGTTTTCTCCGACAGTAATTGCTCTGATCTTTGTCTTTGTGTTCGTTTTCTCTCTGGCGGCTTCTGTCGGTGGCGATGTGACGGCGCGACCCTGCAAGTGCCTGGGGTGCTGTTACAGGCCGCCAAACAATGACTGTTCGGCTCTATGGGGCAAGTACAACAACTGTACCGGCTGCAGCTGCCGGAATTACTTCCTGTGCTACCCGACTGTATGTAAATTCGACTGCCCGGTGTGCAAGTGATCCGTGAGATGATAGCCTTGTTCGATCGATGCCGTGTTTCGAGAACCGTGCAGGCCCCCGCAAGGGGGCCTTTTATTATAATCAGGTTACGGAAAGGATTGTTGATGTATATATCGGGGCGAAAGGCGGCGTGCGGTTTTCAACGTCGAGAGATTGTAGGCTGTGAAAAACCGAATGGGACCGAGTGAGCCGCTCAGATCTCGAATCCGATCGCAAGCTTGATCGCTGCGGCCCCGACGACTGTGTAGAAGAGGAAGATCACGAGCCAGTGGACCCTCCAGTGGAGAAGCGAGTAGGAAGCACATGGATAATCGACATGCACGTACTCTGCGCGCGAGCCGTCGGGGATCGGGGGCATACCGGGATGGAGGAACGGCTCGAGCGCTTTTGCCCCCCTCGTGCGGCCGATCATCCAGTAGGCGGATTCCGCGACGAGGCGCACAGTGTATTCGAAACCGCCGATCGAGAGCACGGCCTCGTGAGTGCCCGCTTCCTCGATCCTCACCCGCCAGCTGATCTCGTTCGCGCCGGAGATGCGCACGGGACCCGCATCCACCTTTGCGCCGTTTCCGCAGGTGATGGCGGCGTCAGTCTCGTTCGGGGCGGCATCACCTGCAAGGCGGACCGTGAGGACGGTCGTTTCGCCCACGGGCAGGTGGCTGGCCCCGTACCGCTCGTCGAGCTGCGTGATGATGAGGATCATGGGGATGGCGAGAAGGAGCAAGGGCGGCAGGATCGAACGCACGTAGAGGGCGTTCGACCAGAGGGACTGGAAGAATGCCACGAAGACGGCGCGGAGGCTGTCCTGGTAGATCCGCATCTCGTAGATATATGATCTGAAACGTGCCTTGGCGGCGCGGATCCTCGAAGGGTTGGTCGTCGCCTTGAAGATGAGCGCCATCCCGGCTCCCGAGAGGAGCGACAGCCAGACGAGCCCGAGCGTATGACGCTCAGCGCCGAAGGGCCTGACGAGCAGGTCGAGAATCAAGGTGATCGTGCGTGAGATGAATTCCATGAGTTCCATTTAGGTAGTTACCCCTTCAATACGCGGCCGCCGGTCGAGGTGTCGCCGCAGCGGTGACCTTGCCCGATGTTGTCGCTACCTGTGACATTGAACCGTCACAGATACCCGAGCCCCTCGAGCTTCTTCTTGATCTCCTCCTCGTCCTGATTATCCCCGCCTCCCCCCTTGGATACCTCACGCTCGAGGATGTGAATCACGAACTCCTCGACGGAGGAATAGCCCCGTTCCCCGGCGATCCTCTTCAGTTTGCCGTAGAGCCCCCGGTCGAGCTTGATCTTTGGTCCAAACATCCATAACTCCTTGTATGAAACCCCGTTAAATGATCTCCCTGCTCGAGGTCGGCAGATCCCCCGAATCGATCCCGAAGAGCTTGAGTATCGTCGCGGGGAAGTCGGACAGGCGGGGGTCTCCCACCCGGAGCGGCCTGTTCGTGACGAGAACGCCAGGGATCTCGCCCGGCGCCATGCAGTGATCGCCGCTCCACTTGCTCAGGTTAAGGTTGATCACGTCGCCTGCGATCTCCCCGAGGGCCGACTGGTCGCTGCAGCGGTACCCGCTCCGGTAGCCGATCACGAGATCGGGGGCATTTGACGTTTCCTTACCATGATAGACCTCGCCCGCCCGGAAAACGTCCTTGATCGGGTGCGCTCCCGTCTCCGGGTCCCTGAGGTCCAGGAGCCGGGCGGAGAGCTCGGCCACCAGCTCCTCGTACTCGGAGCCGGGGCGCACGATGCCCTTGCCCTCGCGGCCGCGAAGGTTCACGTAGAGGCCGTTGATACCAAGGGCGTAGGCCTTCGTCTTGCGCCAGTGGGCGTCCGAGAGGAGCATCCCGGGCGCAGCGCCGCCTATGAGCTCGAGGTATCCGTTCTGCAGAAGCCAGGTGTTGAGATTGACATGCTTGTAGTAGGGGGCGAAGCCGTGATCGCTCATTACGGCGATCGTCGCATCCCTCGGGATGCGCTGCAGGACATGCGTTACGATACGGTCCATCTCCGCGTAGTACTCCTCGATCTGCCCGCCGTTGCGGGCAGCCTCCGGCGTATGGTTCGGGTGGTTCTCGTCCATGCACCGCCAGAGGACATGCTGGCCGAGGTCGAGCGTCGAAATGTAGAAGAAGAGGAGCCCTCCCCGGTACTGCTCGAGTGCGAAGTCCAGGAGCCTCTGTCGCTCCTCGAGGACGATATCCGACTGTCGTATGTATTCCGAGTCGCTCAGGACGCCCCACTCGAGGGCCTTAGTGTCCTCCGCCATGCCCTGCGTGTAGAATGGGCCGATTCGCTTGCCGATCTCGGAGGCGAACCCGCCCGGCGTCGAGAGGGGAAGCGCCGGGTCCGACGGATCGATGTTGAGGGGCGAGACGTAGAGCCTGAAGTGGGGCTCGATCGATTTCAGATAGAACCTGCAGATACCCCTCAGCTTGTGGAATGGGCCGATGACATCGAACGGGATCCGGGCCCAACCGCTCCACTCGCCCTCCTTCAGGATCATCTCGCTACCGCCTGCGGTTATTCTCGCCGCCCTGCTGATCCGGTCGATATGGACGGTGAGGGGCGCACGCAGCGGCGGCCTGTTCTTTCTCAGGGTGTTCTCGGGGCCCACGAGCTCCGCCTCGACCTTTCCGCCCCGCACCGTGACGGGATAGATCGCACCGCCCGAGACCTGCATCGAGGAGAACTGCGGATCGTCCGTAAAGAAGGAGAAGGTCCCGTACGTTCCGACGAGATCGGGCGTCCCGAGGCCGGAGAGGGTCAGCCCGTCGCATTCTGTGGGAGGGAAGTTGGAGGGGATCTTGTATATCTGATACGGGACGCCACGCCGGTCGAGCATCTTCCAGAATGGAGTACCCTTCCTGAGGAGCACGGCTTTCCCCGAGGAGACGGGGATGGTCCAGTCGCCCAGCGTGATGACCCTGGGCGGTTCGTCGACATGGGAGAGACTGAAGACCGGCATGTAATTTTCCGGGTTCCTGTGCACGAAGTCGAAGATCCCGTGGCCGCCTGGATCGTGGCCCGTGATGAAGCTCGACCAGGCGACGGGGCTCTGCGGCGGTATCGTCGTGCCGAGGGGCGAGAAGGAGCCCTCCTCCATGAGGCGCCGGAAGGTCGGCATACGACCCTTGCTCACGAATTGCTCGACGAGATGGGGATCCATACCGTCGATACCGAGGACGACGACGCTTCTGTCGTATCCGCCGGCGAGGGCCGAGGCGATGGGGAAAGAGTTCCAGTCGAACGCGAGAGCGGCCGCCCCGCCGAGCAGGTATCTGAGGAAATCTCGCCTGTCCAGTTCGTTCATCGTTTGCTCTCTGTCAGGGACGGACGTTCTCACGACCACCCGTCGTTCGTTCTCTGTCAGGGGCGTGCATCTTCATGCCCGTTCCTCTTTCGATGCTCCGTCCTCCGGGCCGAAGATATCCCCGCCCGTCATGTAGCCCGGCGGATCGATCCCGAAGAGACGGAGGATCGAGGGGGCAATATCCACAATATTCGGATTTTCGGTGCCGCACTGCAAGTTCGAGAAGAGGACGCCGGGGACGAGGGCGGGGTCGATACAGTGGTCACCGCTCCAGCTCCGCGTGTTGTCCTGGGTGACGGTATCCCCCTTCTTGCCCCTTGCGCAGTTCCACGATATCCGGAACCCCTCGGCAAGCCCCACGATGAGGTCGGGACCATCGCCCCGGTAGGGGCCGGTGAAATCCTTTTCAGGGTTGAAGATACGGCTCATGAAAGGGCAGCCCCCCGGCCCGTCCGTAATGGAGAGAAGCTCCCTGGCGATCTCCTCCTTTAGCTTCTCGGTCTCCTCGGCCCGGACGATTCCCTCGCGCTCGCGCCCGCGCCGGTTGATATAGATGCCGCCGAGGCCGAGGGCGAAGGCCTTTGTTCTGCGCCAATCGACATCGACAAGGTACTCGCCGCCCGTCACCCGATCCTTCCAGGTGAGGTAGCCGTTCTCGGCGAGCCACGCGTTGATATCGACGCCCCTCTGGAATGATTTGAACCCGTGATCGCTCATGACGAGGAGTGCCGTCCCGCCGTCGATGAAGGATGATGTTTTCCCGACGAGCCTGTCCATCTCGCGGTACATCTCGTATAGCGCCTCGCGGTTGGCTCTGATCTCCTCCGAGTCGTTGTCGCTCTCGACCAAGTACCGGAAAAACATGTGCTGCATGCGGTCTGAGAGATCGAAGACGCACGCGGTGAGCCCCCGCCGCATCCTCCGGAGCGAGTCCAGGAACATGCGCTCCCGCTCACGGTGGAAGAGGTATGCCTGCTCGATGAAGGCCTTCCCGCCCAGGACATGCTCGTTCACCGCCCAGGTGTCCTCCGCGAGCCCGAGCGTGCCGAAGGATCCCTGGCGCTTCGCGAGATAGATCGAGTAATAGCCCGGATGCGAGATCGGCATCGCCGGTTTCTCGGGATCGATGTGTATCGGAGAGACGTAGAGTCCGAACGGCCCCACGAGGTTCGTGATGTAGAAACGGGCGATCCCGCGCGGCGTGACACCAGGGGCCACCTTGAACGGGAGATTGATCCAGGGCGAGTACTCGCGCTCTCTGAGGAAGAAACGTTCGGAGGAGATCCGTATCTCCGCTCCGCCGCGTTCCCGGTCGATCCGTATCTCGAGTGGTAGAGAGAGCGTCCCGTCCGTGACGGGATTCTCCGGCCCCGGGAGTGATGCACGCAGGGTGCCGCCGGAGCGCTCGAGCGGTATGATGAAGCCGCCGATCTTCTCGTCCCGGCCGCTCTCTTTGTCTCGATCGATCTTCCCGTCACAGCCGCTCTTCTCGCCGCTGCCCCGTTCCCTGCCTCGATCGTTCCGCCCGCTCCGATCGCCCTTATCGCCGCCTTCCGTGAAGTAGGTGAAAGAGCCCATCGTCCCGCGGAGATCCGGCACGCACATACCCGAGAGCATCACGCCGTCGAATCGTTCGGGCGGAAAGGTGATAGGCACGCGCAGGATCGTGCTGAAGACCCCGTACTCGCTGAGGACCTTCCAGAAGCTCTTGCTCTTTCTCAAAAACCTGACGCTACCCCGGCGGAGTGGGATCCTGAAGGGTCCGAGCCTCAGGTGGCGTTTGGCGGCCGTCACGCGGCTCGACGAGAGGACCGGGGCGTAGGTCGATGGATCGCGCGCGAGGAAATCGAATATCCCGTGCCCCGATGCGTCGGTGCCGGTACTGAATGTGGACCAGGCGACCGGCGACATCGCCGGTGTCGAGGTGCCGAGCCGCCGGTAGGACCCGGTCGATGCGAGGCGAGAGAAGTTGGGCAGCTCGCCCTTCGACATGAGACGCTCGCAGATCTCGGGGTCCAGGCCGTCGAGCCCGAGGACGATCACCTTCTTCACGCGGGGCGTGCCCGGAATCCTCTTCCGCTTTATGCGCTTCACGATCATGCGCACCGGGTAGGTCAGCACGGTGAAGAAGGCGGCGAAGAAAGCTATGACGAACGAGAGGAAGGATGTGACGAGGGCGAAGCCGGCGCCGGGACCGATGTAGGCGTGGGCCGCCGCCGGGAGGCATAGAAAGAGGGTGACCGCGAGAAACGAGAGGCATATGGCCTTCGAAGTGTTCACCCCGAAGGGCTGCGCACGGGCCACTCGGGCCTCTGCCATATCATGAAGATTGTCGTATTGCTGCATTGTCCTAAATCTTGACACCGAGACTTCCCGTGATCTTTGCCGGCACATCGATGATGTTGAGCCCGTCCCCTGCACCGAGCACCGATGGGTCGCGCGAAAAGAAAAAGGCGTCGTCCCAGGTGTGCATCCCCTGGAAGCGGCGCTCGCCGAATATCTCGCCGGCGCCCGGCCGTCCCTTCAGATCGTAGCCGTGCCTAGGGACGAGGAGCAGATCGGGCCCGCTTTCTGCGAAGGGGCCCGAATAGGCCTCCTCGCGCGTGAAGATCCGCTGGATGACATGCTCTCCCTCATACTCCAGGCGGTCGAACACGGTTACCAGATTCTTGAGTAGGGCCCCTGCGTCTCCATCGGCCACACTGCCCTTCGGGAACCTGTTCCTCCGGTTCAGGTATATCCTCGCGGGATCGAGGGTGAAGGCCTTGGTGGTCTCCGTGATCCCTTCGAGTGATGTTACACCCTCGGGCAGATCGAGGAATCCCGCCTTGCGCAGGACGGCATTCACGTGTATCTCCCTCTTCACACCGCAGAAGCCATGATCGCTCAAAATGAAGAAACGGTCCTCGACGCCGCTTCTCTCGCACCGTTCATAGATATGATGGATGAGATCGTCGACCCGGCGGTAATAGGCGAGGAAATCCCCGTGACGGGGATCGAATTTGTTCTCGTACGCATCCCACATGAAATGATGGAGCCGGTCCGTTCCAGTGACGACGATCTCCATCAGGTTCCACTGCTCGCTCTCCCAGAGGAGATCGACGGCCGCGCGCCTCGCGTCGAGCAGCATCCCGAGTTCCGAGAAGAGTGCGTCCGGGGCGTCTTTACATCTCTCCGTATCGATGTCGATGCGGTAGCCTATCCGTTCCAGCTCATGTAGATGCTTGACCGGCGCGACCGATCTCGCGAGATCGATCGAGACGAAGCCGCTCACGAGGATACCGGGGATGGGGCGCGCAGGGTACGTGGAGGGCTGGTTGACGACGACGCTCCTCATGCCGTGCTCGCCCAGCAGGTCCCAGATGGTCGGTGTCTTCAGGTCGCTGAATGATGGGAAGCGTATCCCGTAGCCATCCTCCTTCAGGTCGGTGAAGCCGAAGATGCCGTGCTCACCCGGGTTTCTGCCCGTCATGAAGGTCGACCAGCTCACGGACGATATCTCGGGCAGGGTGACGGTCATCGGCTCGATCCGTCCCCGTGAGACGATCTCCGCGGTCCTCGGCATGACGCCCGATTCCATCAGCGAGCGAAGCAGCGAATAGGGAACGCCGTCGAGCCCGACAACGCAGGCCCTCTTCTGTTTCCTGCCGAAAAAGGTGCGAGCCATCTCTACAGGTATCCCAGATCCTTGAGGCGGGCCTTTATCTTCTCTTCCTCTTCCTTGGAATATTCGCTCTCGGCGGGCGCACCCGGGACGAGCCCCATGAGCTCCAGCGTTCGGATTATCTTATCGGTGCTCTCCTCGACCGTCTCCTTGTCCGATTCGATCAGGATCTCCGGATTGTCCGGCTCCTCATATGGGTCGCTGATGCCGGTGAAGTTCTTTATCTCGCCCGCTATCGCCTTCTTGTACATTCCCTTGATGTCGCGCTCCACGAGCGCATCGATGGGAGCCTTGACGTAGACCTCGACATATTTCTCGATCGCCTTGCGGTTCTCCTCCCTGATCGCCCGATAGGGCGAGATGGCAGCGGCGATCGCGACGACTCCGTTGCGGCTGAGGAGCTTACAGACATAGCCGATGCGCCTGATGTTCGTGTCACGGCCCTCTTGGCTGAACCCGAGCCCCTTGCTGAGGTTCAGTCTCACCTCGTCGCCGTCGAGAAGCTCTGCGAACATGCCCCGCTCGAGGAGGATGCCGAGAACGCGTTCTGCGAGTGTCGATTTGCCGGAGCAGGGAAGCCCCGTGAACCAGAGAGTGAATCCTTTCATTGATGTCTCCCGATGATAATGTCCGTGACCTGTTCTCCCGGTTTCGTTGAATCGGTCGTTTCGTGCGACCGTGGCCGACCGCCCGGCCCCGACCTATATTACCCTTCCTATCATATCTTCCGGCGCCTCGATCGAGAAGAAGTCGAGGATCGAGGGGGCGATATCGTAGATCGAGTATCTACCCGCGCCGGGGGGGAGCGCCTCTCCTACGGAGGCTAGTGCCTTTGCGCCGTCCGTGGGTGCCGCTCCATCCGCAGCTTCCTCGGCCTTTCGCCCGGTCCTTTTCCCCCCGCGGTTGTACCAGGCGAAGACACCCTCCTCGGCGTGGTTGGCGTCGTCGGGCCCCGTATCGTTCTCGAAGACGTGTATCCGACCGCCGTATCCGACGCTCCCGACGCTCCGCCAGTCGAGATCGCCCAGGTAGACGATGAGATCGGGGGGAATGTTCCGGCACTCACGGTAGATCTCGTCAGGGATGAACACCCTGGTGCCGATATTGTTCCCATGATCGTCCTCGAGCGCCTCGAGCTTCTCCTTGAGCCCGGCGCGGAATCTCTCGAGCTCTTCGGGCCGGATGACGCCCTCGGGCTCGCGCCCCAGGACATTGAAAAAGACCCTCGCGTAGTAGCCTCCCTCGCCCCAGACCTTCGTTTCTCTCCAGTCTATCATGGAGGGCTTGAGCGGCGTGGGCTGCGCGGGTGACTGCTTCAGAACGAGCAGCCCCTCGTTCATGAGGAACTCATTGATGCAGACGCCGCCCAGCATCGTCTTCGCCCCGTGGTCCGAGACGATCATGACCGATGTATCGGAGTCCAGGCATTCGAGAATCCTGCCTACCTCCTCGTCCAGGTAAAGATAATAGCGGCGAATCACATCTTCAAACTCGTTTCCCTTCTCGTAGAGCCGGTGGTCGCGGTCGCAGAACCGCCAGAATGCGTGATGGATCCGGTCCGGGCCCATCTCGACC